>JBKJRY010000157.1:0-15409 GCA_046593045.1 Chitinophagaceae bacterium
GATGATACTTTTTTTGGCATCTATACAGGAAACGGGGTTAATTGTACCATCGAAAATAATACCCTGACATCTTCTAAAAAAGAGGAACAGCAGAGTGGCAACGGAATACATTGCTGGAAGAGCGACAGTATGCGGGTGATTCATAACAAAGTTTATGGCCACCGAGATGGTATATATTTTGAGTTCGTCACCAATTCAATTATTTGGCGAAACACTTCCCAGGAAAATATCAGGTACGGCCTGCATTTTATGTTTTCCAACGATGATATGTATGTAAGTAATATTTTCAAAAATAACGGGTCTGGTGTATCGGTTATGTTTTCCAACAGGATAAAAATGTTCAGTAATTTTTTTGAAGAAAACTGGGGCGATGCTTCACATGGTATTTTACTCAAAGAAATATCCGACGGTTACATGCAGGGAAATTATTTTACAAAAAATACCAGCGGCATTTTTATGGAAGGCGCCAATAGGATTTATATGAAGTACAATACATTCAACAACAATGGATGGGCCTTAAAGATCCAGGCGAGCTGTGCCGATGTGGTGTTGGAACGAAATAATTTTACAGGCAATACTTTTGACGTGGGTACTAATGGCTCATTGGTTCAAAATACATTCATGAATAATTATTGGGATAAATATGAAGGCTACGATATTAATAAAGACAAGATTGGTGATATCCCCTACAGGCCGGTAAGTATGTACTCGATGATCGTTGAAAAATACCCGCCTGCAATGATATTGTTTAGAAGTTTTATTACATCCTTATTAGATAAAACAGAAAAAATATTACCGAGCCTGACACCTGAAAATTTAAAAGATGATGCGCCATTAATGAAGAAGGCATTTTAGTTTTTGAAGACATAGGTACCAGGTACCTTAATCAACTTACCGAAATAAAAGATATGATTATTGCAAGTAATGTGACAAAGCGATTTGGGAAATTAAAAGCATTGGACGATGTATCCACCACCTGCAACAAAGGCGAGTGCATTGCTTTAATCGGGCCTAACGGCAGCGGTAAAACGACCCTGATAAAGTCAATACTTGGAATGGTGGTACCCGATAGCGGCTTCATAACATTTAAGGACTCCAACATTAAACACCACTGGAAATATAGGGACGAAATAGGCTACATGCCCCAAATCGGCAGGTATCCTGATAACATGACCATAGGACAGGTATTCGATATGATGAAAGATATTAGAAATAGCAGTACAGCACTTGATGATGACCTCATAAAAGCTTTTGGCCTGGAAAATCTATTGCACAAAAGAATGCGAACATTGTCTGGTGGCACAAGGCAAAAGGTAAGCGCTGCTCTTACTTTCCTATTTGCCCCTTCGGTGCTTATTCTTGATGAGCCAACTGCAGGACTAGACCCGGTGGCATCCGAACTATTAAAAGAAAAAATCATCAATGAAAAAGTTAAAGGAAAACTTGTATTGATAACCTCCCACGTTTTGAGCGAATTAGATGATTTGGTTACCAGGGTAATTTATATGCAGGACGGTAAGTTGATTTTCCATAAAAGTATCGAAGCTTTGCGGGAAGACACAGGAGAGGACAAGTTATCAAAAGCGATCGCTTGGGTAATGACAAATAAATAACGATGAAAAAAATTATTAAATATGTAATCACCGACATCCTTCGCAATAAGATCGTCCTGGTATATACATTATTTTTATTAGCTGCATCACTGAGTGTATTTAGCCTGGAAGATAATACCAGTAAGGGCTTGTTAAGCCTGTTAAATATAATCCTTATCATAGTTCCGTTGGTCAGCATCATTTTTTCTACAATCTACATTTATAACAGCGCGGAGTTTATAGAGCTGCTAGTGAGCCAGCCCTTGAAGAGAAAATCTATATGGCTAAGTTTATTTGCCGGCTTGGCAGTTTCTCTTTCTATTGCTTTTTTCGTAGGTGCAGGTATCCCGGTGCTGATATTCCAGGCTGATATCATTGGCATTACCATGATTGTGACAGGTATTTTAGTAAGTATAATTTTTGTAGCTATTGCTATGTTAGCAACTGTAAAAACAAGGGATAAGGCCAAAGGGATTGGCGCCGCTATTATGCTCTGGCTCTACTTCTCATTGTTGTTCGATGGCCTGGTATTGTTCCTGTTGTTCCAGTTTGCCGACTACCCTATGGAAAAGCCAATGATAGCAGTGAGCGCTCTGAACCCTATTGACCTCAGCCGCATCGTTATTCTACTTCAACTTGATGTATCAGCAATGATGGGCTATACCGGTGCTGTGTTCAAAGATTTTTTCGGAACCTATCCGGGGATGATTTTTTCTTCTGTAATCCTGTTACTTTGGATAATATTACCGGTGTGGTATTCCACACGGAAATTCAATACAAAGGATTTATAAATTTTTCGATACCGGTTTCTCCGGCAATTTTTTAAAAAAACAGCATTATTTTTTTGGCGGTAGTAGAACAGCATCTATTACATAAATAATTCCATTGGATGCCGGCACCGTACCAGTGACTGTAGCATTGCCATTCACCATTATTTTTTCCCCATTTTTATTAATAGTGATATTGTCACCATTCACTTGTCCTATTACCTGTCCATCGGTTAGTATGTCAGATTTAAACACACCTAAAGAAACATGGTATTGAAGAATGTCTGCAAGTTTATCCTTGTTTTCTGGTTTTAATAAATCATCAAGTGTGCCGGCAGGAAGTTGGTCGAATGCGGAATTAGTTGGAGCAAATACTGTGAACGGCCCGGCGTTGCTTAGCGCATTTACAAGATCCGCTGCTTGTATAGCTTTTACAAGCGTTGTATGATCAGTACTCCCCATCGCGACCTGTACTACATTCTTTTGAGACTGGTCATCCTTGACGGTGGATTGTCCTGCATTTGTTTCATCTGCAGTGGATGCTGTATTAGCAGGCTGGTCCTGTCGCGTACTGCTATCACAACCCATAATAATAATGCAGCAGCATATAAAAGAAGCTGATAAAATCTTTCTCATAATTTGTAAATTTTAAGTTGAAGAGACCACCAAAGTATTCACTTATTTATTCGAATAAGATGATCGCAATCATATTTAAAAATATTTTTAATCAGTACTTAAATTGGAATTTTGCAAGACAACTTTGCAGGAAACATTAACCAGTAATATTTATAAGCTTTCAGATCGTTATTAATTAAAAACCCTATTGCAAATCCGAAGAATAATGCCCTCACTTCTGACAGAACTTTGACATAAATATTACAACAGTTATATCAGATTTTTTTTGACTAATAACCCAAATCAATGTTGCCATCGTACCAGGTTGGTTTCCAACGCACTGATATATTTTTAAAATTTGGAATGATACGAACGATATAATCATTGACAGGACTTGTGGTAATGATTTCGCAGATGTATAAATGTTGTGCGTTTCCGGGCGGTTGCATTCCCATATTTATTCGTTTCGGGCCTCTTGCAGCATGAACTCCCCGCATCCTAAAAAAAATTTATTCTTTCAAAGTTGTAGTAAGCGTTAATAAAAACACTGATTCTTTTATTGCTTTTACACTATGTGGTAACCCTTTATGTAAAGCAATCATCTGGCCTTGTTTTATTACTACTGGTTGGCCATCTGTACTGAAAATTATTTCTCCTTCAAGTACCTGTACACTTATAATGCCATCGGCGGTATGTTTTTTTAATATAGCATCTTCATGCAATGCAATCAATACAATACGCATTCCATTTGTCTTATAAACCGTCATGGCATTACGGTCGCTGGTTTCCCAAGTAGCCTCAGCTTTTAATTGTTTTATAAATTCCGGAATGTCCATGCTTACCAATGGAGCATCCATTAATCGGGTTCCTTCAGGTCTTAAGTCTGTAGATCCATTGTTTTTTATTTCCATGATTATGTATTTTAATTTAAATATTTATTTACTCGGTTTCGTAAGTGCTTTCCCTTTATGCACTGCAATATGATCGGTCTTGTCGCTTTGTATGGCATATTGAGGGTCTTCTTTAGTAGCGTGATGTGTGTAGCCTTTATAATCAAAATTGGCGGTATGTATTTTTATAATCTTACCTGATACATGTCCTGCCTCCGAATTCCATTTCACATGGTCGCCTGGTTTAAACGGGTATTTCATTTTTTCTATTTTTTAATTGTTTAACTATCTGCCAATAAATCGAAATATTCGTCATCTTCATTTTTTCCGCCAAACCCTTTGCCTAAATCTTTAGCTGATTGTACAAATTCAATGGAGCTAATCCATTTTACCATCTTATAGCCCAACTGGTTTTCAACCCGCAACCTCAGTGGCGCCCCATGCCCAAGCGACAGGGGTTCATAATTCATCTCCCAGGCCAGTATAGAATCAGGTTTCATGCAGTTGTCAAGTGTGTGCGTATCGTAATAAGTACCGCCATATAAACCTTCACCAAAGGAGAAGAAGGCGACTGTTGTTACAGAGGAATCTGGTTTCACAAGCTCTATAATTTTGCTCAGGGATAATCCTCCCCATTCAGCAATGCCCGACCAGCCCTGGATACAATGGTGCATGGTAATGTTCTGCTCTTTACCCATTTCTTTTAATTCTTCCAGCGATAACTCAACAGGATTTTCTACCAAACCACCTATCTTAAGTTTGTAATCTGCAAAATTGTTTTCAGCCATTTTTTTCCATGCTGCTGATTCCGGCATTTTCCCATTCAGCCAGAAGTAAGAAGTAATATCTTTTTTTTGAAAGTGGGCTTTAGGTTTGAAACGATTTATGGTAAGCCTCCAAATTCTTCCGTTAACCGATGCCTGCAGCGATTGAAGAAAACGTTGTCTGTTCCAGGAAAGCCAGTGAGCCAGAAAGGCAAAAGCAATCGTTGCCAAAATAATAGCTATGCCTATATAAAGCCCGGTATAGCTTTCTGCATTATCCGTTCCCATCACAATATGATTCATGTTTCTCACCAATCCAGTGGCCGCTATCAAACTTACATGGATAATAATAAAAACACAATAAGCAATCATTACCAGGAAGTGAATGGAACGGGCACTTTGCCTGTTGCCGAACAATTTAGGATACCAGTGAAAGCGGTTTTCTATGGCAGGCGACATAGCCATGCCGGTAAGCATAGCAACCGGCGCTAAAATAAACACCACAGCAAAATAGGAGAGTTGCTGTATAGCATTATAATGATAAAATCCATTAGGTTCAACAGGAAAATTAAAGGTAGCGTAATGAACAAAAACATTCCATGCATCAGGTACGATTTTCCATGATACTGGCACTAACCGCTCCCATTGATTGGTATAAAATAAAAGAAAAATAAAAACAGCGCCGTTTAAAAGAAAAAAAGGAACAGTGAGAAAATGCCATACTCTTGCGATGCCCACTGTATGCTTGTAACCCGGCAAGCCTGCTATGGGATTGAGATAACGGGCATCCTCTTTAGCAGTATACGCTTTATCTATTGGTATTTTTACAGGGGTAAAGTGTGTCCATGAAGAGTTGGGTTTACAACTATTGTTCCAGTACAAGCGTGGATGATCTGCTAAAATGGAAAGCCCGCTTCTTATAATCAGCATAAGAAAAAAGAAATTAACTAAATGGCTCAGTGTTATCCACACAGGAAAACCTGAAGGTTCGCCTGGTTGTAAAGCTGCTAAAGGCGAAGAAGGATTAGCTGGTAAACCGAAGAAAAAATATTGCAACCAAGCCGCACCCAATACGCCGATAAAAAGTACCAGCAATATGATCTTCACATAAGGCTTTATGCCCAAATAGGCACGCCTGTCTTCAGGATAATGAACAGCTTTTTCAGCTTCTGTAAAATGTAGTATCAATATTTAGAATATTAACGATTCTACTATTTATTTTTCTAATGTTTGTTCAATGCTTCAAAGCCTGAAACCACATCAAACAATTCCTCATCAATGGAACTTTGGCGCAGACGATGGTAATTTTTATTCAGATCATCCAGCAGGTCACCTATGTTTTTTTCCGCACGCTGCATGGAATTTAAGCGACTTGCATTTTCACTCGCCAAAGATTCGGTACATGCTTTGAACAACGACACAAAAAGATATTCCCGGATAAGGGCAGATAAAGTAGGTTGCAAACCACCTGCCACCTGCGGTATTTTATTATTGGGCCATTTTAATTCAGTAATGGTACTCCGCCATTTTTCATCTAATGGCAACAACCGCTGCATCACGGGAAGGTAGCCTGTGCCCGGTTTTGGTTGATTGTGAAAAATATAGACAGCCTTCAATTCTCCTTTGTCAAGATTTTCCTGTGCCGTAATTAAAATTTCCCCAACCAACGGCGTGACCGCATTAACCGTACCGGGAACTGAAAATAATTTAGCAGGTGCAAAGCCAACATCAGCAAGAAGCAATTGGATACGTTCTCCCACAGCCCAGATCTCCTTTTTGCCAGGTATATCTTTTAACGAGGTACTTACAAAAGCCGTTAATGAATCGTTGAACGGGCCAACCAATCCCTGGTCTGAACCAAAAACAACTACACCGGTTACATCTTCTGTGTTTGTTTTCAGCACTGGTTTATTGTTGATGGTCTCTATTTTTTCAGCTCTTAAATAAGCAATGATTCCTAATGCAACGGTGCGATAATAATCTCCCAGAGAGGCAACAGCGGATTCGTATTGACCTATGTTTGAAGCGGCTACGGCCTTCATCGTTTTAACTACAGACTTAAGATCTTTAGCCCCATCAATTTTTGTACGTAAACTTTCTAAAGTATCCATTGTTTTTTAAGATGCTTTTTGTTTATCATCCTCTGGCTTTTGCTGAAAAGGAATAAGTGCGGCTGTGGCCCTTTTTAATATTTCTTCATTATCCGGTTTGCTTAATCCTTCATCAGAAAATAATCGCTTAAGCATATCTTCCGGAAGGTCTTTACTTATCACCACCAAAGCCGCTTCAGCTTCCGACATTTTTTCAATCGGTATATTTTCAAATAATTTGCTGGTCAATGCAAGCAACACTACGATTTGTTCAGGTACGGCCCGTGGCTGAAGTTCCTGTTGTTTTAACCATGTCCTGATGCGCTTTCCATGTTCAATAATTTTGCGTGTGTTATCATCCAACCTTGTACCGAAGCGTGCATAATTTTCCAACTCTTCAAATTGCGAATAGGCTAATTTGAGGTTACCTGTTACGGCACGATAAGCGGCCAATTGTGCTTTGCCCCCTACCCGTGAAACGGATTTACCTACATCTACTGCCGGCAGAATACCCAACTCAAAAAGCTTGGGAGAAAGGTATATCTGGCCATCGGTAATGGAAATAAGATTGGTGGGGATATACGCGGAAATATTTTGAGCTTCCGTTTCAATAATCGGCAGAGCGGTAAGTGATCCGCCTTTAAGATCATCACTTAAGTGTGTGGCTCTTTCTAATAATCGTGAATGAATATAAAAAATATCACCGGGGAACGCTTCTCGTCCGGGAGGCCTTCGCAACAACAAAGAAAGTTCGCGATAAGCACGTGCATGATGTGTAAGATCATCATAAACGATTAACACATCACGACCCTGTTCCATAAAATATTCAGCAATGCTGGTGGCTGCATAAGGTGCGATATAATTTAAGCCCGGCGAATTGTTTCCTTCTGCCACAACAAGTATTGTATATTCCATCGCACCTTTTTCTGTAAGCCTCGCTATTACTTTTGCCACTGAAGATGCCCGCTGCGCAATGGCGCAATAAACACATATTACATTTTTATCACGCTGGTTGAGAATGGTGTCAATCGCAATGGCTGTCTTACCTGTTTGCCGGTCGCCTAAAATCAATTCACGCTGACCGCGACCGATTGGGATCAATGCATCAATCACTTTTAAACCGGTCTGTAAAGGAACTCTTACTGCACTTCGATCCATGATGGCGTGAGCAGGTCGTTCGATGGGGAGCCGTTGTTTGTGAGTGATCGCACCCTTCCCATCCATGGGTTCACCCAAAGGATTAATCACTCTTCCTATTAATGAATCTCCAACGGGAATGTCCATAACACGGCCGGTTCTTTCCACTTCATCACCGGCATTTAAAAGAGAATCTTCCCCAAGCAGAATAGCGCCAATTTCATCTTCATCAATATTATATGCTATGCCCGATAAGCCACCCGGAAACTTCAACAATTCTTCAAAGCCTGCACCTGGAAGACCCGAAACTTTTACGATGCCGGTTGATACGCTTGTTACATAACCTACTTCACGGGGTACAAAAGAAAATGCATAATTTTTCCTGCCCTTACTTAATTCAGCAAAGTTGTTGTCTATAGCATTATTTAATTCATCAGGTGGCATACTATTATTTTTCTGCTATCTCCTTTTTTTTCGGCTCTGCCTTAACGTTAAATTCTAGATTTGTTTCTAAATTTGATTTATTTCCTGATGCTGCTTTAGGTTCGGGTTCCGGTTTCTTCACCGTTTCTGCCTTTGCATTTTCTTCAATAGATTCTCCAATACTTTTTTCAAGGGAAGTAAGGTATTCTGAAATACTCCAGGACAGTTTATAGCCGTTTGCACTAAGCTCAATACCACTAATTATTTCCGGGGCAACCGCGAATTCAAAATGTGTTTTTGCTCCCAGGATGTCATGCACAGATTTTTTGATTTCTGTTTGTTGCTTTGGCGGCAACTCAAATGCACTTCGTATCAACAGCGGTCTTTTATCAGGTTTAAATGCGTCAATGAATTGTTTTTTTTCATTGTCTTTTAATTCAACGAGTCGCTTAATAAACAAATTAGCAGATTGCTCTTCGAGACTAACGGAGGCAAGATCAGTAAGCGTTTTTCTTGAAATGGCAAATACCTCTTCCTGCACCTTTTTCACCAGCCTGTCCTTCATTTTTTCCTGTATATCTTTGGCTGTCTTTTCCAGTTTAACCTGGAGATCATTCGCTTCTTTTCTTGCGACTTCCAGTAATTTATTTTTTTGATCTTTTGTATCAGCAACAGCTTTGTCCATTAATTCCTTTTTCTGCTGATCGAATTCATCATTCCTCTTTGCAAATTCATCCTGTTCTTTTTTTGCTTCTGCTTTTTCAGCCTTTGCATCCTTGAGTTGGGAAGTGATTTTCTTTTCACGTTCATCAACCGCTTTCAGAATGGGCTTATACAAAAAGCGTTTCAACAACCACACTAAAATGAGGAAATTAATTACCTGTGCTATAACTGTGAACCAGTTAATTTTCATTGTTGGTTATTTTGCGATTATGTGGTTCCAGAACGGATTGGCGAAAATGAGGATCATTGAAACCACGAAGCAATAAATTGCTGTGGATTCAATCATTGCCAGGCCCACGAATAAAGTTCTTGTAATAGTGGGTGCAGCATCGGGTTGCTGTGCCAGCGAATTTAAAGCTGAAGCCACGGCCTTTCCTTCGCTTAACGCTGGAAACATTGTTCCGATACCGGTTGTAATTCCGGCAGTAATAATTGACGCTATTGCTATAGTAGTTACGCTATCCATTTTTATTCTCCTTTTGTTTTTTTGTTTTTAATCTGTTTTTATCTTTTTGCCTTACCTGTACGGCACCTGCTATATAAACCGTGGCAAGGATGCTGAAAATATAAGCTTGCACCATCCCGGTGAGTAAGCCCAGCATATTCATGATAACAGGAAATATAAAGGGTGAAATACTTAACAGAATGGCGACGATCATTCCACCGCTCATTACGTTTCCAAATAATCTTACTGCCAAAGCAAGTGTGCGGGTTACTTCGCTGATAAGATTGAAGGGTAACATGATCGCTGTTGGTTCAATATAAGTTTTGAGGTAAACTTTTATACCGCCTTTTTCAATACCGAAAAATGGTACCGCCAAAAACACACAGATGGCCAGTGCAGTGGTGGTAGAAAGCGAAGCAGTGGGTGGCTCGTACCAGGGAAAGATTATACAGAGATTGGCTATGCCAATAAATAAAAATAAGGTGCCGATGAAGCCGATATATTTTTTCGGGTTATCCAATCCCACTTCTTTGATCTGGCTGCTGATGGTAGTTACAATCATTTCGAGTATGCATTGCCAGCGAGAAATATAAATGCCTGTTTTTAGTTTCCTGGTTATCAATTTTGCCGAGACCACCAGTACAAGCATTAATGCCCAGGTAGTAACAATGGTTAAGTTTATAGTGATAAACCCATGTTGCCAAAATATAGTTTCATCAGGACTAAGCTTCATGATTGGTTTCAACTTTTAATTGTGCGTGGCTTGCTTTATCCCGCTTGGTAAAATAGATAACAACGAACCTGGCTACTATAAAACCAAGCAGGCAGATAAGCAGTCTCTGCACGTTACCGGCACCTATAAAATAAAATCCAAACAACGTAATCGCCGTCCTTACAGCAAAACTTCCGAGGATCCAAAGGGCAGGTGTTTTTGATGCAACCGATTTTTTTACCGTAAACCAAAGCCCGCCAAAGAACAGTGTCCCAAAGGCAAGCCCGCTTATGAAAACTAATGTTGTGTTTAAAATGTCATTCATTGTCTTCGTTTTTATTTTGATGCATTGCTTTGTCTTCTTTGTCAACCCAATACCAGGCAATCACGCTACCCGCAATTAAACCAGCAATCAAAAAGGTCAGTGTCCAGGAAAATGATTCAGGATATTTTTTATCTAACCATACTCCTAATGCGGCGCCTAATAATGAAGGCACTGCTACCGACCAGCCTATCATTCCCATCATGCCTAAGCCAAACCAAACGCCCTTATTTTCATGCAGCGATCTCAATTTTCGTTTTTCTTTTTCGGCTATCTTCCGGCTAAACGAATCGTTATCATCTTCAATGGATGCCATAATTATTCTTTATGAAATTTTTGAAGCGTATAAATAAAACTGCTTTCTAACTTTGCCGAAACGCTGCGAATATTTTTTTCACTTTCATCAAGGCTCTTAAAATTTTTTTCAACTGATTCATGCAGTTTCCCAAGGTCTGCGCCTCCAATGGCATTGCGAACCGATACTAATACTTCTGTTCCTGCCTTTACCGCCAGGCCTTCATCAACTGCTATATAATGAACTTTCGATTCTGTCTCGTACGTTAGAATACCAGGCACCAATACAGCCACGCAATCGAGCCTTTGCGGTAAAAAGCCATAAGAACCTTCGCTTGTTTCTATAACAATACGGCTTACGTTTTTTGCTTCAGCAAAAACTTTAAATGGAAGCAGGATCCTTAAGCTCATGGTTATGTTTTCCATTTTGTAATTTTTATTCTAAAACGGCGGACTCTTTTTTATTTATCAAAACCTTTGACTTATCCTGGTTAGTAACTTTATTTTCTTCTACTGAATTCTTTGTTTCTTTCTCATCAATAACATTATTTTTCTTTGGCGCATCATTCGACTTATTTTGCCCTGCTTTATCACCTTTTTTAATAGCTTCTTCTATTGACCCTATCATATAAAAAGCACTTTCAGGCAAATCTTTAAACTCGTCTTTAAGTATGCGTTCGCAACCATCCAGGGCATCTTTCAAACTGACTTCCTTTCCCTCCATCCCACTGAATTGTTCGGTTGTAAAAAATGGCTGCGTAAAGAAGCGTTCCAGTTTCCGGGCACGGTTTACTATGTTCCTGTCATCTGCAGATAATTGCTCGAGGCCCAGCATGGCTATGATATCCTTAAGGTCTTCGTACTTAGCCAATGTCTGCCGTATTTCCTGTGCAAGATTGTAATGACTTTTACCAATAATACCAGGCGTTGCCATTTTTGAATTGGATTGCAATAAGTCTATTGCAGGATATAAACCTTCACCCGCTTTTTTCCTGGAGAGTGCAATAGATGCAGAAAGATGCGAGAAAGTATGCACTGCCGCAGGGTCCGTCAAATCATCGGCAGGCACATACACTGCCTGGATGGAAGTGATGGCACCGGCATCAGTATTGGCAATACGCTCTTCGAGTTTTGATAATTCCGTTCCCATGGTAGGTTGATAACCTAACCGCGAAGGCATCTGCCCCATCAGGCCGGAAACTTCCATACCTGCCTGGATAAATCTGAAAATATTATCGATAAGCAACAACACATCACGATGCTCATCATCGCGAAAATATTCAGCCATTGTTAAAGCTGCGTGGCCCACCCGGAAACGTGCACCGGGAGGTTCATTCATTTGCCCAAACATCATCACCATATTTTCCAGCACACCGGCGTCTTTCATGTCATTGTACAATTCCTGTCCTTCGCGGCATCGTTCACCAATACCGCAAAACATGCTTACACCTTTGTTGTGCCCCACCATATTGTGGATCATTTCAGTAAGCAAAACTGTTTTGCCGACACCGGCTCCGCCAAACAAACCGGCCTTGCCACCACGTTCCATTGGTAAGAGTACATCAATAGCTTTAATCCCTGTTTCAAAGACTTCGGATTTGGTAGATTGCCTTACTAACGGAGGAGGTGACTGGTGTATACTACGGCGCTTCATTACAGGCAGCGCTTTTTTATGATCAATTGTATTTCCAAATACATCAAACATGCGTCCCAGGATTTCTTTACCTACCGGAACGGTCAGTTCTTTCCCTTCTGATTGTACTTCCATACCTCGTGCTAATCCCTGGGTAGGTGTTAACGCAATAGCCCGTACATTTTTTGCATCGAGCTGCAACTGTACTTCAAGAATGATCTCCATTTTCTTCCCCGTTCTTAACACAGAATTAATGAACGGAAGGTTGGTTTCAAACTTCACATCAACGATGCTGCCACGCACAACTACTACTATACCTCTTATTAAATTTTTTGAAGGGGAATCTATTATTGGGGTGTGAGAATTACTGGAGTCAATGTCCATGTTAAACCAATTTATGCATAATTATGATGCCCGGCATTTAATTGTTTTGTACAAATCATCATCAAAAAAGTTTTGTCCAAAATTATTTAAAGTAATCACTGCTGGTTATGATGAATGATTCGTGTTACCATGATATCAGTCAGTTAGTAATAGAATACGTTTTTATATACATTGTAAAATTTCATTGAATTTCATTTTTTAAAATCACAAAAATCTAACACTCTCAAACTTACACTGAGGAAAATCAAAGCGCCTGGTGACGAACATCATTACACAGGGAATAAGAGATGAATACATTTGTTTTCTAAACTAAAAACAGGAATAAAGAACCAGATAATGTCATTCATCCCTATAGCTCTTTTCCCTATAAAAAAAAGCGGTAGATGATATAATTGTAAAAAGTTCTCGGGGAAAATGATGATGGGGAATTTGTAGACAATGAACTTTTGAAAGGTTATGATCACATTGTTCTTATCCTGTAATTCTAAACTTAAATTTTTTGTAAATGAAAACAATAATTCTTCCAACAGATTTTTCCCCGGCTGCATTAAATGCAGCTAATTATGCCGCCGAAATGGCTAGGGCTATTAATGCTGACCTGTTACTATTTCATGCTTATTATGTATTCCAAACCTACTCCGAAGTGCCACCCTTGGTAGATCCTGGGGAGATGAGAGAAATTGCAGAATTATCAATGGAGCAGTTTAAAAAGCAACTTGAAGATATTTGCAGGGATGGCCTGGCTATAAAAACAGATGTAAGAATGGGTACATTCATAACAGAATTGGAATCAATTTGCAAATCCATAAAGCCTTACGCAGTAGTTACAGGTAGCCAGGGTGCCTCCGCTTCCGATTACAGGTTTTTTGGAAGTCAAACAGTGCTAGCAATGAAAAAGCTCCAATGGCCGGTAATTGCTGTACCACCTGGAGTAAAATTCGGGGATATCAAAAGAATAGGCGTTGCCTGCGATTTTCAAAACGTTGTTGCAAATACACCGGTTGACGAGATTAAAAATCTTGTTAGCGATTTTAATGCAGAACTGCATATTCTCAATACCAACCGGAAAAAAGAACATGATTCTGATATGGTTTTTGAATCCGGCTTACTAATGGAAATGTTGACGCCACTAAACCATGAATACCATTTTATCACGACAGAAGATATTGATGAGGGCATTATAAATTTTTGCGAATTGAATAATATAGATCTTCTAATAGTAATGCCGAAGCGACATAATCTCCTTGATAGATTACTTCATAAAAGCCATACTAAACAACTTGTATTACATAGCCATTTCCCCGTAATGGCTCTTCACGAATAAAAATTGAAAACAATTAATTATGAACTCCTATATAAAATATTTTCAAAACATAACTATTGCTGATGTGCCCCAGACAATTAAAATCACCAGGAAAGAAATAATAATATGCAATGGCAGTTTTTCAAAGCCAACTTTTTCTACGAAAGTCATATAAGATAAAATCCAACCAATTTGCAGGCAGGCATCATTTGGAAAAAACCTAAAAATTGCAGGGCGATTTATATATACAACTAATCATTATCGCTTCTCATACCGACAGGCATCATAGCATGCAAGCGGCCTTCCCTTTATTTTTAAAATACATTTTTTGATGTATACATAATTCTTTTCAGGAACTTTATTACTGAAAGATTTGCATATTATTTAAAAGTTGCAACACCTCCGGGTTACTAAAAATTATATTATTTACTTTACAACCAGGTTCAATGTCAAAAATTGTCACAATTACTTTAAGCCCATGTATTGATAAAAGTACCAGCATACTTTCCTTAATTCCCGAAAAAAAATTATTGTGTTCCAGTCCTAAACTTGAGCCGGGAGGTGGGGGCATCAACGTTGCAAGGGCGCTAAAAAAACTTGGGGAAGACGCTATTGCAATTTTCCCTTCCGGCGGGTATACCGGTAAATTTCTGAATCACCTGATCGAAGTTGAAAACATCCGGACTAAAATAATAGAAATTGAAAATGAAACGAGAGAAAATATTATCGTATTGGACCAGTCCATAAATGCGCAATACCGGTTTGGTATGCCGGGAACTAAATTGACGGAAAAGGAATGGATGAAATGCCTAGAGACAGTAGAAGAAATAAAAGGCATAAGTTATATTATTGCCAGTGGTAGCCTGCCTCCAGGGGTTCCTGTAAATATATATGCAAGGCTTGCCGAAATGGCCAGGCTGAAAAAGGCCAGGTTGATTCTAGATACTTCAGGCGAAGCGCTAATGGAAGCTGCAGAGCGGGGAGTTTATTTATTGAAACCTAATCTTGGAGAATTGAGTTTTCTTGCAGGTAAGCCTAAACTCGAACATGAAGATATTATAAAAATTTCCCGGGATATTATTGCAAAAGGAATGTGTGAGGTAATGGTAGTTTCAAAGGGCATGCATGGAGCACATCTTATCACAAAAGATACAAATCAAATCATTACACCGCCGCAGGTAAAAAAGAAAAGCACTGTAGGAGCCGGCGACAGTATGGTCGCTGGTATTGTATTTTTCCTTTCTAAAGGAAAAACCCTTATAGAAGCAGTACAATTTGGCGTAGCCTGCGGTACGGCTGCTACCATGAACATGGG
>JBKJRY010000166.1:0-35268 GCA_046593045.1 Chitinophagaceae bacterium
CGCCCAACCATTCTTTCAGTTCCTCTACCTTCATTCCATCTACGCCGCTGCTGCCTCCATTGCTCTCCACTCTGCGCAGAGCTTTGGTTACATTTAATGGGTCGGCAATCCTATCCACCAAATGACTCGTCCGGGTGCGTTCTTCTTTGCATGCAGAAAGCCACGTAGGATTTACCTTTCCGCTTTGGCTATACCGTACGGGTTCAGCCTCCACGAACAGGTGGTTGCTTTGCCTTCGTTCTCCCGCTCCTGGCGGGTTCATCCGGGGCAACAACGCTTTCTTTTCTTTACGTTTTTTCAAAGTGATGGCTTTTACTACTTCAAATTAAACTCCCCTGATTTAAAGATTCTGCCCTTCGCTCCACTTCCATTACAGAAGTTTCTTCGCTACTATGGCTTCTGCTGACTTCTGTTTTGTTCCCATTGCTTTGGCACTCTCTCGTACCTCTGCCTCTATAAAAAAAAAAACAGATCTCCCTTGGTAAGCTCATTGTTCCTCCGTTGTAAGCCGCAGGATTTACTACCTCATGTTTACGTCTAACTTTGGGGCTTCGCTGTCTAATGCCAACTGACCCAATGAGTAAGCCTTGTATCCTGTTTCTGTTCGTCAACTCACAATTTTGTCCGCAGCTTCCTTCAGATTTTATCTCACGATAAACACCCTTGCTTTGGACTAACAGTTCCCGTTAGATGGCCTGTTCAGGACTTTAACCTTAAAGAACAATGGCATGCATGGCGCACATGAAAAAGGCCATCTTTTCAGACGGCCGTAAGAGTTAGAAGCTTGCTTTATGTTTATACTACTTTCATCATTTGATTTTCCATTGCGAAATTGCCTTTGCTGGCTGTGCCTGCGGCAAAAGTAATTACTTGCATCAATGGGCTATAGCCGGGGCATGTAACATTAAAGGTGTAAGTGCCTTCGGCAACGCGGCTAATGCGATAGTAACCTTTTTCATTGATGATGGCTGTATATTTCATATCCTGCGATTGAATAACAACTCCTTCGATTGGCATCTGCTAATAAGTGACACCTTTTGAAAAGGTGTCACCTATTTTTAAGCTGCCTGGTTGCCAGCTAAGACCACTTTTACCAGCCAAAGTATTCCTTCGCATTGTAATAACAAATGTCCTGCACAATTTTCCCTGCCCATTTTATATCCTTTGGTAATTCGCCTTTTTCTATTTCGTTGCCAAAGAGATTGCAAAGGATTCGCCTGAAATATTCATGACGCGGAAAAGAAAGGAAGCTTCTCGAATCCGTGATCATTCCTACAAACCTGCTTATCAGGCCCATATTTGAGAGTGCATTCATTTGTTTTTCCATTCCATCTTTCTGATCGAGAAACCACCACGCCGAGCCAAACTGTACTTTACCTGCAATAGTGCCATCGTTATAATTTCCGGCCATGGTAGCTATCAGCTCATTGTCAGAAGGATTGAGGTTGTATATGATAGTTTTTGCAAGCTGGTTAGTAGAATCAAGCCTATCGAAAAATTTAGACAACGCCCTTCCATGTTGAAAATCACCAATGGAATCCCATCCTGAATCAGGTCCGCACAAACGCAGCATTCGTTGATTATTGTTACGCAAAGCACCGATATGGTATTGCTGCACCCATCCTTTTTCATGATCCCATATAGCAAATACATAAAGCAGCGCGGACCTGAACTTTAATTTTTCCTTGCCTGATAACTCAACACCGGAGCGAATGTTACCAAATATGGAGTTGAGCTCTTCGTCAGTGTAGTGTTCGCAATAAATATATTCCAACCCATGATCTGAAACGGTACAACCCATCGATGCAAAAAAATCATGCCTGCTCTTTAATGAATCAAGAAAAGACTGGTATGAATGTATGCTCGTGTTAGTTGCTGATTCGAGTTTTGAGATATAAGCATTAAACCCTGCAACATCATCCACTTTCATCGCATTATCCGGCCTGAATGCGGGAAACACACGCACACTGAATCCATCATCCCTTAATCTTTTGTGGTGCTCCAGTGAATCAACAGGATCATCCGTAGTGCAGACAACTTCTACATTCATTTTTTTAAGCAACCGCTTCACGGAATATTTCTTCCTCTGCAATTTTTTAGTGCATCTCTTATATATCTTTTTTGAGCTGCCAGGATTTAAAATTCTATCCTCGCTGAAATAACGCTTCAACTCGAGATGTGTCCAGTGATATAGCGGATTGCGTAAAGTATAGGGAACTGTTTCAGCCCATTTTTCAAACTTTTCAAAGTCTTCGCGGCCGCCGGTGCAATAGCTTTCCTCTACTCCGTTGGTGCGCATTGCACGCCACTTGTAGTGATCACCATATAGCCATATTTGCGAGAGGTTATCAAAATTGACATCATCGGCAATCTGCTGCACAGGTAAATGGCAGTGATAATCTATAATAGGCAGATCCTTTGCAAATTCGTGGTACAACGTTTTTGCTGTTTTTGTTTCCAGTAAAAAATTTTCGTCTAAGAACTTCTTCATAAAAATTAATGTTTACGTGATCACCCAAAGGCAATGCACTCAGTAAAAAAATCGTTTTACTTTGAGGATCTGTTAACATTGTTGCGATATGGTCATCGCAAGTTGCTTTAGAGGCTTACGCCTCTCTTCCAAGGAATAAAATCATTTTGTATATGCCTTACAGCACTCACTTCAATCTCACCGCTGGCAACTTTAATTACATATTCTAAAATTCGCTCTCCCGCCTGTTCAATTGTTTCCTCACCTTCTATAATTGTGCCTGTGTTGATATCTATAATATCATGCATTTTATTAGATAAAATCGTGTTGCTAGATACTTTTATAACCGGAGTAATCGGATTTCCTGTGGGAGTGCCCAGGCCTGTAGTAAACAAAACAACATTTGCTCCTGAGCCTACTTCGGCAGTAGTGCTTTCCACATCATTACCGGGTGTGCACAGTAAATTTAACCCTTGCTGGGTTACCATTTCAGGGTAATCCAACACATCGGTAACAGGTGAGGTGCCTCCTTTTTTTGCTGCACCTGCAGATTTTATAGCATCCGTAATTAACCCATCTTTAATGTTCCCCGGGGACGGGTTCATGTCAAATCCTGAGCCCGTAGCTTTTGCCCTGTCATTGTATGTTTGCATTAAATCACCAAATCGTTTAGCCTTATCCGTAGTAACGCACCTGTCGCTTAAGTTTTGCTCCACACCACAAAGCTCAGGAAATTCTGAAAGAATAACAGAGCCGCCAAGAGTTACTAATAAATCTGATGTAAAACCTATGGCGGGGTTCGAAGATATTCCGCTAAATCCATCCGATCCGCCGCATTCCAGACCAAGGCATAATTTACTTAGTGGAGCAGGTTTTCTTTCCAGGGAATTGGCATAAACCAACCCCGCGAATGTTTGTTTTATTGCCTGTGATATAAGGTCCGACTCCTTGCCTATTTTTTGCTGCTCCAGGATATATAAGGGCTTGGAGAAATTACCATCGCGCTTTTCTATTTCTTCCTGCAAATATTCAACCTGTGCATTTTGGCAACCGAGGCTTAATACCGTTGCCCCCGCAACGTTTGAATTAGTTATATATCCTGCAAGCAAACCACACAAAGCCTGAGAGTCCTGCCTGGTGCCTCCACAACCTCCTTCATGTGATAAAAACTTTATTCCATCAACGTTCGGAAAAAGCCTTTGCTTTTTTATCTCTTCTTCCTGGATAGTTATATCTACATTTAATATTTCGTCAATATTTTTTCCACTTTTATAAAAATCAATAAGCCGGGAAACTTCGGCTTTTTTATTTTGATTTCTTCCATAACCCAATTCATTCACGAGTGCCTCTCGTAATACTTCAAGATTTCTGTTTTCACAAAACACCAACGGGATAACGAGCCAATAATTAGCAGTTCCAACTTTCCCGTCAGGCCTGTGAAAACCGTTAAATGTTTTACCGGCAAATTTCGAAATATCGGGTTTAACCCATTCAAGTTTTCTTTCCTTTACTTCAAAATTTCCGGCGGCATGTTTTACATTTGTAGTGGTAATAGCAGCGCCGCGGGGAATGAAAGTCTGAGCCTTACCGACCAGTACACCGTACATAAATAATTCATCTCCGGCGTCTACATCATGTGTAACGAATTTATGCTTTGCCGGGATGTTCCCTATTATCGCATAATTGTCTCCGTTATAATGTACTTCCTCGCCCTCTTTAAGATTGGTTAATGCCACCAAAACATTATCACCGGGGTGAACTTTTGTTATTTTATGATTCATCGTTCATTTTTATTGAATGAATATCTTCCATCGCAGATCGCATTCCGGTATCAATAATTCTATTCAATTTCGCTGTTACTGATTGCCGGAAGCCCGGAAGAATGCTAAGATCGGTTCCCCACAATTCTACGCTTTTCAAAACTTCTTCAGCCAATTGTTCAACAGGAAAATCTTGCCACATTTTATAAAATTTTTCAGCCATTTCATCTTCAATCAGGTACGATTGACCATTGAATTCACCAAAAAACTCTTTGTCCTCCTGTTTTACCGCTTTCATAAAATAAATATAAGCCGCAAATCCAATTGCAAATAATTCAGGTACTGTTTTATTTTTTTTATAATAATTTAGGAGCAACGGAACACAACGCAATTTTATCTTACCACTATAATTGAGGGTTATATTTTTCCAGTAGTGATTGATCTGTGGGTTGCGAAACCTGTCAAGTACATTTTCTGAATACGTCTCCTTAGTCTTATTGGGTATTTCATAAGGTATTGACGGGCCTATCTCCCCTTGCATTAATGATGCGATATAGGATGACATCAATTCATCATTCATCGCATCTTTTACTAAACTAATGCCTGCAAGAAATGCAACACCGCAGCTCATGGTATGAGTAGCATTTAATAAGCGCAACTTCAATTCCCGGTACAGCGCAATATCAGGTGCTATGACCATGCCTTCATCGGCCGCGGCAAAAGACAATATATTTTTTATGTGTTCGTTGCCTTCTATTGCCCACAGCCGATACTCTTCACATATTGTCAGGAGATCATCTGCATAGCCCAATTTCTTTTCAATTTCGTTCTTTACTTTTTCTTCCGGCGTTCCGGTAACAATTCTATCGACGAGTGAATTACAAAAATAATTGGAGCGTTTCAGCCATTCAATAAAAGAATTTTCAAGGCCGTTCAGCTCTGCGAGCTCTGACACTATATCATAAAGTGTTTTACCATTATCAGGAAGTAACTCTGTTGGAATAATAACGAATCCGCTCTCCTCACTCCCACCAAACGCCTTAAATCTTTCATGTAATAATGCCAATAATTTTCCGGGATAAGATAAAGGTGGATGTTTGCCGATATTGTCGTCTCTTAAAAGCTTTAATCCAGCCTCAGTTGTATTTGATATGATAACCTGGAAATTTGAGTTGTGTGCACAATTCAAAATTTCTTTCCATTCATCCGAGGCACTTAAGACCCGGCTTATTGACGAGTTGACAATATTTTCTTCTACCTTTTGCCCGTTTTTTAATCCCCGTACGCACAAAGTATATAAACCATCTTGCTCCTGAAACGAAGAGGTATCCCCTTTAGAAGTCGATTTAATTACCACTACCCTCCCATTAAAAATTCCCTGCCTGTTTGCTTTATCAATAAAATAATCCGGAAGCCCGCGAAGTAACATTCCTGTACCGAATTGTAACACCTTTTCAGGCAGTTGCAGTAATTCCTTTTCCGGAACTATTACTTTTTCCGGATCAATTTTATTTAATGTATGAGCTGATAGTTTCATATTTCTACTATACAATTTGTCTGGTTACTTTTATAAGCCGCTTCAATTATTTTTATCACATTCAACCCATCTTCCGCTGTTACAGGCAATGGCTTATCATTCCTGATTGCCTCTGCAATTCCATCGTAATAATCATTATAATTGCCTCGTTCTGAAAGAATGTATTCCCTTACAACTTTACCGTCAATTTCTGTATGCAATAAACCTTTTTCAGAGTCGGTTTCTGTACCCCAGCCAGGCTGCCCCGGGGTATTACCAGCAGTCAGCATGTCTTCCTGTATGTTTGTTTTTGATTTAATAAATGATCCTTTTAAACCATGAAAGATATATCCCGGTAAAAGTTCACGCACGGCATAGCTGGACATTATACGAACCCTGAATGTTTTATAAAAAAAGACCAGGTTAAAATAATCATCGACTTTTGATACGGGCCTCATTGCCTGTACATCGGCAAAAAGCTTTTCAGGTTCGCCAAAAAGCTGCAAAGCCTGGTCGATTAAATGCGATCCGAGATCATACAAAGATCCCGTTCCCGGACCAGGAGTTTCTTTATGAACTTTGGGGCCTGGTTCTTCTTTATACCTGTCAAAATGCATTTCCACATCAACAAGCGGCCCCAATACATTCCGATCTAAGATTTTTTTAATAGTCCTGTAATCGCTATCGTAGCGACGGTTCTGATAAACAGATAATTTTTTATTTTGCTTCTTTGCCAGTGCGATCAACTCTTCGCCTTCAGCGACGGTTACTGTAAAAGGCTTTTCAACAACTACGTGCTTTCCCGCTTCTAACGCTTTTTTTGTATAATCATAGTGGCTGGCGTTTGGTGTATTTACTACTACCAGTTCTACTGCTTCATCGGCAAGCATCTCCTCCAACTTCCTGTAAGTTTTTATACCGGGATGTTTTTCCTGTGCAAGATTTTTGGTTCGCTCCCACACCGCATACAAATTAAAAGCAGGATTTATTTTTATAAAGGGAGCATGAAAAACCCAACCACTCATTCCAAAAGAGCATAGCGCGGTATTGATCGGCTTCATAATTACACGGTTTAAAAAATAAGTCAATAACTGAAGCCTTCAAGTTATTCAATATTTCTTATTGATGATGAGAATTAAATATTTTTTGTTGGTAAAATTTGAAAAAATAAATCTATTCATCACAGCTTTAGGAAGCGGTTTGCTATATTGGATCTTGGTTCAGCATCCCTGGTATTTACAGGAAATTATTTTAGAAGGCTCATTGCTCACGCCACTCCGGACTGCACGACATCCCAATCTTTGATTTTCTGTAGTCATTGCAGCTCGTCAGCAATTATTCATCGCTGCCAGGATAATCAAATTTTCTTTAACTAACGTACTGCCATACTCTAATTTCTTTTGAAGCTAAATTACAGGCTATTAATTTATTTGTTTTTTCGATTCGTTAAAGTGGGTTTATTTTTTTACCTTAAAACGGTTGGATATTCCTGATTCTTAACTTTTAAAAATTTAGGCCATGAGAACTTTCATCATTTATCCTATTTGTTTTTCAGTATTGCTATTATTTCCCTGTACCTCAAAAAAGACGGTCGATATAGTTGAAGTAACCGCGAAAGATTTTCAATTTGAGGTACGGGATGAAATACCTTCCGGATGGACCACTTTTAAATTTAATAATACCGGTCATGCCCCTCATTTTTTTCTTTTAAATAAACTCCCCGACAGCATCTCGTTTGACGCCTATCATATGGAGGTGACCAAACCTTTTGAGAACGTATTCGATTCATTAAAAGCGGGCAAATCAAAAGAAGAAGCCATCGGACTCCTGGTTAGCATGATCCCGTCGTGGTATTTTACCTCGGTTAAACAAATGGGGGGCACAGGGATTGTAGATGCCGGAAAAGTTGCTCAAACTACTCTTAAACTTGAGCCGGGAACTTATGCCATGGAGTGCTACATTAAAGAGAACGGCATTTTTCATACTGCCCTCGGGATGATAAGGCCAATCAAAGTTACCAGTGATTCATCTGACCAAAAACCGCCTGATGTTGATGTTGATATTACTCTTACAAATTTTAAGTTTGAAAGTGAAGGAGAAATTAAACGTGGGTTAAACACCGTTGCGGTGCACTTTAAGGAACAGCCTGAAGCCGGCGGAGCTAATGATATTCATTTAATAAAAATTGAAGATAGTTCCGACATCGCCGCAACAATTCCATGGCTGAACTGGATGAATATAGAAGGGTTGCAGCCTCCTGCACCAGTAGAGTTTCTTGGCGGTTCACAAGAGATGCCCGTTGGTTATACCTCGTACTTTACGGTAGACCTTCAACAGGGGAACTATGCGTGGATCGCAGAATCATCCGCTGACAAAGGCATGGTAAAAACCTTTGCTGTTGAGTAACGTTTCAACAAGATTTGCTGGAAGAAATCTGCCTAAAGGTGATCTTAGATCAAACATTTCATCGAAAGATAAACGGCTTCCTGAACTAGCTTCTTTAAGTTCTGCCCGAAGTATGTTCCAGGCTGGCAATGTCAAAATGTTTTCTTACGAAGAATTTTACTTCCTCATGAAAAGTATTAGCTTAGTATTATCTTCTTTATTTTTAGTTCAGGATAAAAAACTTGTAAATGACCAGATCAACAATCTTCCCCGGCGCAGTCCTTTGCCTGCTGGCAACTTTGGCCCTTTTTAGCTGCAAAAATGAAATGCCTGCAATTAAATCCGATAACACGGATGTAATAAATGGCAAGCCAACTCAGCCACCACCTCCCTCCGTTATCCATGGGGCATGCGGGTATGATCTGGATGAAGCTGCTGTAATTGCTGCCGGATGGACAAAAACTTTTGAGGATAATTTCAGCACTGATCTTAGCAAGTGGAATACCTGGTATGGCGGAGCATTTAATAATGAATTGCAGATGTACCAGGCACCCAACTTGCAGGTAGCAAGCGGAAACCTCGTAATATCAGCAAAAAAAGAAACTGTAACCGGCCCAACAACACCTTTTGATCAAACTCCTAAAACTTTTGACTACACTTCCGGCAGGGTTGAATGCAAGACAAACATCACCGCATCTTCTGCTACGCCTAAAGTAAGGGTCACTGCGAGGATTAAGCTACCATCTGGTTACGGGATGTGGCCTGCTTTCTGGAGTTATGGCGATCCATGGCCAACACAAGGCGAGATCGATATACTTGAGGCAAGGGGCCAGGAAGACAATAAATACCAGACCAATTATTTTTACGGTAAAACAAGTGGAAGAAACATGGTACGCAACGCGGTTGGTTATGTCACAACGGATGTTAGCCTCCAAAGCTGTTACCATGTTTATGAGCTAGTCTGGTCGCAGAACTCCCTGGAATTTTATTTTGACGGGCAACTTGCATTTACGAATACAGGTGGTTATATGTCAAGCCTTTTTGGAAAAACAGAACGAGTTACCTTAAACCTTGCAATTGGTGGAGATTTCTTTTCCAACTTCAACCCAACTCTCATTCAAACAGGAACCATGTATGTAGATTGGGTGAAGGTGTTTACTTCGAATTAATATTTCTACTCTCCTATCTGAACCTCAGGTTACCCTGATTTGCTAATCTTCTTTATTCCCTATCAAATCAGAATAATCAGTTACTCCCTACAGTACGGGTTTAAGGCGTTTCTTGTCTTATTACCACTCCAGGCACCTGATGGGCACCAGGTAACTCTCGCAGAATTCAACAAAGCTGGTGGCACGACTTCGATTGAATGTGTAAACAAAGGAACACATGTAACGCTGCATTTAACGGGTCTGATTCCTAAAAGAATTTATACGATTTGGGTTGTAACTTTCAAATCCCCTGGCTTTGATCCAACTTTTGCCAACCAGATCGGTGAAGGATCTTTGGGTGCACCTGATTGTAGTCAAAATCAATTCAACGTTTCAGCGTCAGGCACAGGGTCGATCTCGGTGATTATGCCCGCACAGCAGCTTTCTGAATTTGGGTCTATCGGCAACTGCCTTTCTTCAGAGTACGAGATTCACCTCGTGACTGCTTATCATTTGGATAACCAAACCCATGGCGAAACTCCGGGCCCTGCGGGTACATGGATCGTTCACAGCGACTTTACCTTCATGGGTTCTCAGTTGTGAAAAAAATTTTGAAAAACATAAAATCCTCAGGGAATATCCCCGGAGGATTTTATGTTCAATAAACTTGGCTACTTGGATTTTCAATACTCAGATAAATTATTGATTTGATCAAGTCATTTGTCTAATTTTAGTATACTGCAAAACCGAAGATACCAACGAGGCTTTTCGCTACCCCTAAAAGACAAAGGAGTCAGGATTGAAAAACTACAAACAAGGAACATTATCCGCGTTATGAAAGTGAAAAACCGAGGCCTATGGAAATTTCACTCTGTCAATATAGTACATTTTCTTTTTGGAAAGTAATGTTTTTATCCGGCAAAAAAAATTGGTTTAATAGTCATCCATGAAACGCTTAACCCACATATCCCTGTTCATTTTTCAATCCATATTTGGCTTGTTTTGTAGTGCGCAAAACGAAAAACTGACGTTTCACCGTGTCCCTCCACCCACTGGCTTCGCAGGATAGCGCAGGAATGAGGCGAACGTTTGTGTATAGCTTCCTGCGCTCTACAAAATTCTACTTAACGGCACAAGAAAGCAAGGCTTCAGCTATGCGTCATTCTTGCGTCAAGAGGGGGATCATAAAATATATCTTATATGCTTCAATTTATTTATCTACATGTTTTTTACTAATGAAAAAAATAAAATGATGTCGTTCTAATCAAATCGCTCCGGTCTTTAGCTCCTCAACAAATCCCACTCCGGCTTCGGTGAGACCAATGATTTCAGTCATTACACCAATGTCTTTTCGGGTATCAAAAAAGGCAACATTCGCGACGGGAAGATTCAAACTCTGTACCGCAGGATAACCCTTACCGGATAATTCTTCAATAGCCGTGCTTAGCTGATCAGCAGGTATGGAATACGCTATATGCTGCACGCCACCATTGGGGTTGTTCCGAAGATATTCCGCGAAAATACTTTCCCCGGAAACTGGTTGAATCAGCTCCAGCATCGTACCACCAGAGTAAGCCATGTAAAGATGAAAAACATAGTTGTCCGGATTTCCATAATAGCGACCCTCCAATTCTTCTGATCGCAGATTTTCCATCTTAACAAAATTTGAAATACCAAGAACGTCCCGAAAATATTTTTCCGAAGCGATGATATCTGGTACTACCCAAGCCACCTGGCTGAATTGCGAGCCGAATGAGTTGCTGACGCTTTCCATACATGAAAATTTAATTGTGAATAAATTGATTGAAGCCTGCGATTGAATAGAGTTTCAAACAGGCAGAATATTATTGTTCATTTTTAAAAAACTATCCGGATCATATTTTCTTTTAATTTCTTTTAGCCCGGTAAAATTTTCTCCGTAGGCGCTTGCAACCCGTGAGCTGTCGTCTGAATCCAGATGATTCACATATACACCATCTGTATAAGGTTCAACCGTCTTCCAAAATTCTCTTGTCCATGCAAGGTTCTTTTCACCTTCTTCCGGCGTTAACGACTTTGCGATCAGGTTGAAGTCCCAATGATCCTTTCGATAGGCCTGTATTTTACCATTGCATTTTTAGGCACAGTTATTTATAGTTAAGTTTCAAAAGGTCATTTCCTAAATTAGCTATGTAAAGAGTTTGGCCATCTTTAGAAAAGAACATACCTGTCACGAGTCCGGGAAGTGGACTATATAAATTCGGTGAAAGTAATTCAGCCCGGGCTAGTCCTAAATGACTTCTTCGAAACCATTCATTAGTAATCTTTTGATTTTCCTTTGTAGAAGCATCAAAAATTATATGTTGAGAATGATTCTTTAAATCGACCGCCACCACTTGATTGGTAACAGGAGAGGCAACTAATAGTCTTCCACTTTTGTCAATCAGGATATTGTCAGGTGTTCCAACGTTGGCAGCAACTCCAGAATATGCAGTTTTCCCGCTCATAATATCTACTTCAAATGAATGAACTCTGTCCATCATTGACTCTGCAACAAAAAGATTTTTTTCATCTTTATCCATAGTAATTCCATTTGCAAAATAGAGGCTGTCTGCAATTATAATCGGAACACTTTTTAAGTCTGCCATTCTGAAAATTGCTCCATTGGGTATAGGTAAATTCACAGCAATAACTCCTTTGGAAGATTGGGTAAACCATATTGCTCCTGTCTTATCACGATAAATTGAATTCACCCCATAAGGATGGTCGTAGATTAATTCTACCTTTTCAGAGCCGACATTTGTTCTATATATTTTTCCATCGGCCACATCACACATTAATAAATGTTTTCCGTCCTGTTCTAAAACCAGTCCATTTGGTGCGGCAATCTTTTCTGGGGCGTTGTAAACAAAACCAGCATTAGCAAAGTCACCAAAAGGTCGATTAGATCCGTCTTTTTCAATTAATCGAAGCCCTTTTGCCTGGTCAACTACAATAATACGACCGTCTTCCAAAGCCACACCATCTTCTACCCGCAGTAGACTACCTGTGCCTGGAAATAGATTTGCTTTTTGATAAGTGAAATATGGAAGTTTTTCAAGTGATATTTCTGTTGAGTTGATCTGATTGTTTGATTTGTTGCTGTCACAGCTGATGAATGTAAAAGCAAAAAGAAATAAGAAGTAAATTGAAATTTTCACATTATCTATTTTAGAAGTTGATATTACATTCTGTAGTTTCAGTCAGCGGTCTAATTGTGCCTAACTTGTGCATTGCCGCAACGGACAATCACTGCCGGCCACTTGTCGCAGGATAGCGCAGGAATGAGGCGAAGGTTTTTGTGTATAGCTTCCTGTGCTTTACAAAATTCAAAGAGTGACTTTATTAAAAATTGATTAGTACTTAGCCGTATAAGAAAGCAAGGCTTCAGGCTAAGTGTCAAGGGGGCAAAAATGATAAGGCTTAAAAACAGGGTAATCCTTTTCATTGTTTTTGATTTATCGTTAAGAAATTACGGCCAATCGTATTATGCAGGTAAAATATTATTATTCATTTTTAGAAAATTATCCGGATCATATTTTCTTTTAATTTCTTTGAGCCTGGAAAAATTTTCTCCGTAGGCGTTTGCGACTCTTGAGCTGTCGTCTGAATCAAGATGATTCACGTATACACCATCTGTATAAGGTTCAACCGCTTTCCAAAAGTCTCTTGTCCATGCAAGGTTCTTTGCATCTTCATCCGGTGTAAGCCACTGTGCGATCAGGTTGAAGTCCCAATGGTCTTTCCTGTAAACAAAAGCTGTAGCTGATGGATCAATTTTATTTGCTGCGCCACGTACATGAAAAAATAAAACCGGAGTAAATGGTGACGGCCTTGTACCAACGTACTGTAGGCAGGTGTCGATTAATTGGTCGGGGAGATCAGTAAAATGCCCCGACTTCCAATACCGCCTGATGCCAGTTGGCGCCGCCGCATCAATGATAGATTGAATAGCTGTGTAAGGCGTTTCACTTACGAGGTCAGCGATAGGAGTGCCAAATGAACGCAATGGTTTTAAATATTTTTCTGCCTCATCAATTGACCCAAGCCACACAGGTAAAACCGCTGTTACCGGCAAGCCATCAGGTGTTACAATAAACCCGAAATAAGACATTAACTCGTCAGGAGCCTTTTGCACATAATCCCTGTAGTGTTGCATCACTTCTTTTGCTTGTTCCATTGGGTACAATATCATTCCCCCAACTACTGTGGGACCAAATGGATGAAGCTGGTATTCAAATTTTGTTACAATCCCAAAGTTGCCTCCGCCGCCACGCACTGCCCAGAAAAGATCAGCGTGATTATCCTTGTCTGCCTTTAATAATTTTCCGTCAGGCGTAACAATTTCAACGGATAAAAGATTGTCGCTTGTAGTTCCAAATTTTGCCATCAGGTAGCCCAGGCCTCCACCAAGGGTAAGACCGGCGATGCCTGTATCAGAAACAGTTCCCCCGGTGGTGGCAAGCAAATGCGCCTGGGTAGCTGCGTCAAACTCTTTCCATAATACTCCCGGTTCTGCCGTAGCGGTTCGTTTTTCCGGATCAACTTCAATCTCTTTCATTTTAGAAAGATCAATCATCAATCCTTCACAAACGGCGTTTCCTGCTACATTATGCCCACCACCTTTTACAGAAACGATGAGGTTATGTTCTTTTGCAAACTTCATTGCCTGTGCCACATCATCTCTATTGCGGCATTGAATTATGACGGCTGGCTTTCTATCAATCATACCATTCCATACTTTACGTGCTGATTCATAATTTTCTCCTTCTGTAAGTACTTTGCCGCCAAGCATACTTTTTAGTTCCGCTATTTCATCCATAGTTACATTACAGCCGGGAGATAATGTATTTGTATTCATAAAAAAATGATTTTAAAATTTTAAAATTCTACTTAACGGCATAAGAAAGCAAGGCTTCAGCTATGCGTCACTGTCGCGCCAACGAGGGGGTAAAAATTATAATCGTGCGGAGCAGATAATGTGTCGAGAATAAAGTCAAATTTGTTCAATACCGACACACTTGCTCCTTATACTTCTGGCATTATTGGCCCCAGTTACGAATATTTTATCGTACAGCATAAATATCATAATTAACCTGTAAACTTCCAAAGTCACACTCTCCAATTCCCAGGCATTGAATGCGATTGAGCCACATATAATCGGCATGTGCTGTTTGACAGCGTGGAACCACATGAAGCAAAAGACTTGGAGGCAAATCGCCCGCTAGAAATTTATGATAACCATCGGCTCCTAAATCGGCTACCCCTGAATAAGTGATGGCAATAAGAGCACCGTCATGGCTTTCAAGAGTCGTGTGAACGTTAAGTATCGCAACACCGTCAGTTCGAATCGTGAGGCAATCACCTCCCACGGGCCGGCATTGTCCCTGAAGTTTCGGACCTGTCACCTTACCTCCCTGGCAGTAGAAATTAACTCTAATGCCTTCCGGAACTGGGCCAATGACTTCTGGCGGATTTTCCAGTGTCGCGCCAAATGAGAAGATGTGTTCAAGTTGATATTTATAGTTGTTCATGGCAATATATTTAATATAGTTCGTTTCTTCATTTAAGAATGATATAATCCGTGTACCCATTTTTACCCGTTGCAACTTCTTCTACATACTTGCCGGCTTCGGGAGAAAATTTGGAGAAAAATGCATCTATCATTTTTCTTACCTCTACTGATGTTTTAGTGTTATCATCTGCAACTGGAGCGTAGAAATCTCTTGTTGCTTTTGAATCAATCTCGATAAAATAAATGTAACTCCCCACTTCGTCTCCTCTTTCACCTTTACCATAATAGAATTTTGCTCCGGGCAAGCTGCCGTAATCTCCTTTCGCAAGCTTTTCAGCGAATGTTTCAAAGGCTTCCGCAGAAGCCCCAGCCTTTAATTTTACTTTTCGCATAGCAAGAATGGTCCGGCTATCGTTATTTTGTAATTTATCCTTCATGATGTGATTGCTTTTATTTTCACGATCATGGGTTTTCCAGCTAATGACTCCAGTAATAGTTATACCTAGTATAAAAGCAAGCACTAAAGAAAATTTTTTCATGTTTGTTATATTTTGAAGATTATAAAAAATTAATAAAAAAATTATTTCAAAGAAACAGGTTAATAGCTTATCCATCCTTTTGCATTGTATTCTGCATCATTTGCATCGGCCACATTAAAGTATCCGTCATAATCAATTTCACCCACCCCGTGTGCAAATTTTCCACGGCCTCCAACAATCAATGCCTTCCCGTTAAACCCAACCAATATTTGTGATATTGGGAATGTACCTCCGCTGCCGGTAATAGCAGAAATGAAAATTGCATCGCCCTTACCATTTTCAAAAACGCTATTGATTATTTTACCATAAACCTGAGACGGAACCTGCAGAGAAGCTACAGCAGCAGCAAGTGGATTAAAATCTCCTTGCTGAATAAGAGGCAATGGAGCGCCTGTAATGAAATACCCCGGAACATCTGCAACAGGTGCAGCTACCGAGCCTGCAGGAGGTGCATCTGATGCTGTACCATAGGTTAACTGGTTAAAATAAACAGCGCAATTGCCTAAGTGCGTTGCATTCCCTGATCCGCTTCCGGGAAAAAAGGCAAAGCCAACAAAGCTGGCACCATTTACATCAACAGGTATAGGTGCTGTTGGTGATATGCGGTAGAAGGTTTTTGTTTTAGCTTCAAAAGATTTTTTATGCAGCTTTGTTTTTTCGCAAGAGAAGAATAAAAAAGACAATAAGCAAATTGCGCCAAGTAATTGGACTGAAGAAAAACTTTTCTTTTTCATAATTACATTTTGCGTAATGTTTAAAAAAATTACCTAAAAAACAGTTACTTGTTTTTAAGGAGTAGATTTTACTTTTTAATTTGGTTTGCGATTATTGCAGTCTCGGGAAAACGAAGGAATTACCAATACTCAAATGTAAAAACACATAAGAGTGCAAACAATCCCCCTTTTGTTGTAAAAATTACCTGGGATTATTGCCATGGTATTTATGAATGGCTTCAGAACGATTCTGCACATGAAGCTTCTGGTAAATATTGAAGCAGTGCCGTTTTACAGTTTCTATACTGATGTGGAGTTGAAAGGCAATTTGTTTATACATTAAGCCGCGTACCAATAATTCGAGAATTTCATTTTCTCTCGCAGATAATTTATCAAGATCGTGATTGTTTTTTTTATTAAAAGCCATTACCACTTTCCTGGCAATCTCATTACTCATTGGCGAACCACCATTTTTCAATTCAATAATAGCTTCTAAAATTTTAGCAGGGGAGGTAGATTTAAGCAGGTAGCCATGAGCTCCGGCTTCCAGGGCTTTAAAGATCTTTTCATCTTCATCATAAGCTGAGCATACCATACATAATGTTTCAGGAAATCTTTCTGTAAGAACATCTATTAACTCAATGCCATTCATTACAGGAAGGTTAATATCCACCAGCGCAATTTGAGGCTTTGCTTTTGGAAATTCACAAATAGCAATTTCAGCATTTTCATAAGAACCCACACATTCAAAGCCTTCAGAGCCATTTATCAGCACCTGCATAGCATTACGGTAAGAATCAAGATCTTCTATAATGGCCACGCTTATCATAAGAACTTATAAAATTACATTTTAAAACAAGTGCATAATATCACCCTTTTGTGGTAGTGCTTAAGACCGGCAAAATAAAGCTCAGGCTTGTTCCATTATTATTTGTTACTTCCATGCTGCCATTCATTTCCTTCACCCTGCTTTGCATGTTTTTAAATCCGTTGCCTGTAATAATATTAGAACCTAGGGGAGTAATGCCTTTGCCATTATCATTAATATAAATAAATAAGCTTTCTTCTGCCAGTATTTTTATCTCAACCTTTTTTGCTTCCGAATGTTTTGAAACATTATTCAGGGATTCTTTTACGATGAGGAAAATATTTCTCCTGGTATTTCCGCTTAATTCTATGTCAGGAATTTTATCTGGCTGCGAAAATGCGCAATCTATATCCATGGTATCAAGATACTTACTTGCATAATTTTGTATGTAAGCAATAAGACTTTGCAGCGAATCATTATTTACGTTTAATGACCAGACAATTTCATTCATCTTTTGTATCAATATAGCAGAAGAATTAGAAATTTTTGATAACTGTTGCCGGGGATTAATTGTCGGAATATCCATCTCGCTTAGCAAACGTATGGCGGATAATTCCCCACCCATGTCATCATGAAGTTCAGATGAAATGCGCATCCGCTCTAATTCGACGGCTCTTTGTTTTTCCAGGATGGCACGTTGTTTTTTCAGCTTTCCTTTTACATAGTTCTGTGTAAGTAAAAAAGCTAAAAATAAAGTAACAATAATAATCAAAAAATAAAACCACCACGTTTTCCAGAAAGGAGGTGTAATTATCACTGTAAGTTTTGTTGGCTTTTCATTCCATACGCCAAGATGATTGGATTGTTTTATCAGCAAGGTATATGTACCAGGATCAAGGTTAGTATAAGTAATTGAATTTCTATCGGTGATATATGTCCAGTCTTTATCAAACCCGGTAAGTTTATATGCGTAAGTAAATATTTCGGGATTTATAAAATCCATATCAGACAATTCGAAGCTAATAACGGATTGATCATAGCTTAGCCTAAGCGTATCTGTAAGGTAAGCAGCCTTTGTCAATATTGATGAAGGGCCTGGTTCTAATGATTTGTTGAATAGGCGTATATCGATAATTACAGCGGGCTGTGTGTTCACAGAATTTTTATAAGTGTTTGGATTGAAATAGACGACCTGCCCGTCATTTGTACCAAAGACAATTGTACCATCACTGCTCTTCATGGAAGTGAGGTAAGCAAAATTATTAGCGGGTAACCCTGAAGTAGTATTATAATTAACAAAGCTTCTTGTTGAAGGATCAAATCGTGCAATGCCGTGGTCTGTACTCATCCAAATTATTCCCTGGTCGTCTTCCTCGATCCTGTAAATAAGATTGCTCGGCATTCCGTCCTTCATGGTAAACCAGTAAACACTGTCCTTTTTATTATTAAGCACATTTAAGCCTCCGCTCAAAGTACCAAACCAGGTAATGCCATTTCTACCCGCCTCAATACAGGTCACTACATTATGGCTGATCTTATGAGAACCAGATGACGAATCAGCATATTGAGTAAAAGTATTTTGTTCAGGGTGAACACCTGTTAACCGGTATCGAAATAAACCCATGTCCCATGTACCGATCCAAAGTTGATGGTTATTATCTATTTGGATTTGACTAATGGCCCGCGCATTGAAGGTTCGGGGATCACCAGGTTTTCCCTCAATCCTGGTGATTTCTTTTTTTATGGGATCATAAAAGCATAAACCTTTTACGTCCCTTCCACCACTGAAAGTTCCAATCCAGATATTATTAAATTCATCTTCCGCAAAAGAGACAACGAAATCACAGGGAATCGAATTTTTATTTTCTTCCTGGTATTTGAGATTTATGAATTCCATTTGTCCTGCAGGTTTATAAAAGGCCCCCTGGTCTGCAGTTCCAACCCAAAGACCCTTCTTTTTATCTATGAACAGGCCAGAAATCTTGTCCCCCACTGCCCCAGCCAATTTTATTTTTTCAAATTTTTGTGAAGCCAAATAATACCGGTAGAGACCAAACATGGTCCCTATAAGCCACACCCCCGGACTCTCTTCTGTAATAGATTGTATTTTATTTTTCTTTGAATACTTTTCCATTCCGGAAATTGTATTAAAAAAAATAGGAGACTCAGATACCTGGTAGAGCCCATTATCTTCTGTCGTGATCCAACCAGTACCTTTTGCATCAAAAAACATATCAGTGATGTTTTGAGCATCATTTAGTTTTTGAATCTCGTTATTATCAATAATAAATAATCCGTCACTTGTTCCAATCCACATCCTGCCTCTCGTATCTTTTTTTATAATATTAATTTCAATATTACTTAAGATGCTGCCTGAATACTTATTGCTATAAAATGTGGTAAAATTTTTCAGATCTACACTCAGCAAACCATTGCGGCTTCCGATCCACAAATTTCCCATAGAGTCTCTTTCAATACTTTGGAAGTTTTCGCCAGACTTTGAAGGAAAAGTTAAATCAGTTAAGCGCCTGGCTTTCCAATCAAGTATAAATACAGCGGATGTAGCAGCGACAACAAATTTATTATTCTCATATTCGATAAAATCGCTTATTGGCGATAGAGGTTGCGGGAAAAGAATACTGTCCAAAGTGTTCCCATTATGGCTAATTTGATAAATACATCGCGTGGTAGCAGCTATCATCTTTTTATTATCCAAAGAAGGTTTCAACTTTCTGATAGTTTTTCGCAGTTCATTATTTATCCCGGGTTCAATTCGTTTTAGTTTACCTGGCTCCCTTTCATAAATATTTATAAAGCCGCTTCCAAAAGTTCCGATCCAAATATTTCCTTCCCTGTCTTTGCTTAAGGTTGAAGCATAGTTATTGCCGAGAGAATTACTATCAGCAGGATCATATAGAAACCGTACTACCCTCGTACCATCGTAGCGAAATAGCCCGCTCAAAGTACCGATCCATAAAAAACCATCGTCATCCTGTTGTACGCTGGAGAAATAGCTGTCATCAGGGAGGCCTTTTAGGCTAATTTTTTTTATTAAGAATTTACTTTGAGAATTAGCTGATTGAATTTGAGAATAACAATAAAGACCTGGAAACAATACTAATAGGAACACTAAAAAAATAGTAGCTTTTATTCTTTTAAAAAAAAGAGTACTGTACATAAGTATAGTTTAAGGCAATGGAGATGGATAGTTAATTTTCCTTTGTGTAATTTAAAAAAAATTATAAGCAGAATACAACGATTAAGACGGTTATTCTTAAAAATAATTTTGTTGACAGAGGCTATCGCGGAGTGAAAGAAATATTGGGCACAAAAATTATAATACCCGATTCACCAGGCAAAAAAAGGACACCATACCAAAAACAAACTACGAAACGGATTTAAGAGAAGAGCAGCTATAAAACCAAAAATTGGTCATCTTAAAAAAGACCATCGCCTGAGCTGTAACTTTTATAAAGGAATTAAAGGTGATAACAGAAATGTAATGCTTGCAGCAGCAGCCATGAATTTTAAAAGAATGATGAACATCTACAAACAGATGTTTTTTGACTTTTTTATTCACATCATTTTTGTCATCCAAAAGTTACTCATACCTCAAAATATTTTTATCTGAAACACTAAGGTTGGTTTTTAAGGATCGACTAACTACTAACGCAGTTAGTAAGCCACTACCTGAAATTAGCAACTCCTCAACCGCGCTGAGAAATATCCACTCTCCATATTAGTTTGGTTTAGAATCAATGCTCACTAAGTGTAAGGTAATAGAATCCTTTATGGGTTTGGAAAACAATTCCGGTAAAATATCACATTTCTTTACCGCTTGTTGTTTTAAAAAATTCAGGGAATTTTTTGTAGAGCACCCTATTCAATAACAATTCTTTTTATTTATTACTCATTTTCTCAATACCCATCCAGTTTGCAGGTGTCCCGTCTTTCAGGTAACGTGTGGCGTTATTAAAAAAATGTTTTGCTGTATGGTCCGTCGGGTTTAAATCAAGCACATGCTGGAAAGCAGTAACCGCTTCATTAAATGAGCTCCTGAGATAATTTGAGATCCCATCGCAAAAGTATTCAAGTGTTTCTTTTTTCTTTTGCAAATCCTGTTCTGCATTGCCACTAAAACATTCATGTATACTTACAGAAGCGTGTTTGCCTTTTAACTGCACAATACCAAGATGGCGCAAATGAAAGGCCTGTGACGTTGTTATTTGCTCTAATGTTTTTTCACTAATAATGATGCTTGATTTATAGTATTTTGTAAGGCTCTCGAGGCGTGATGCAGTATTAACCGTGTCGGAAATTGTGGTGGCGTCAAGTCGCTCATGATCGCCCGTGATTCCCATAATAAGTGGGCCGGTATGCATGCCTATACCAATCTGTATAGTTGGCTGGTTATGTTGTTCTCTTTGCCTGTTAAAATGCTGAATGGCAATTTGCATCTCAATAGCGGCAGTCAGGGCTTCCGCGGCATTACCGGGAAAAATGGCCATGATTGCATCGCCAAGATACTGGTTGATGAAGCCATTATTTTTCCGGATTATTGGACCAATAGATTCATTGAACGAGCATATAAAACTGAAGTTCTGCTCCGGGGTCATGGATTCTGACAGGGTGGTATATTCCCTTATATCAGCAAATAAAACAGTGACAATTTTTTCTACCTGGTCGCCCAGTTTAACATCAGTAATTAAATCGCACCCAAGTGAGTTAATAAATTCATATGGCACAAATTTCCTGGTTATTTCATGCACACGACGCATTGCTTCTTCTCTATCTTTTGCTGCCTTAATATTCTTCTCATAAAGTAACGCTGATTCAATGGCGGATGAAGACTGAAGAGACAGCGTTGTCAACAGCATGAGATTTGCAGCTGTATATTGCGAAGCGGCGTTGGCGGCAAGTATAACGGCACCCATTACACGATGCTTCACTTTTAATGCTGCATACATCACCGATTGCACCTCGGGTAGTACAATCCCTTGTTCCTTTAAACCAGTAATGTCATTTATAATTTCAGATTGGCCGTTTAGGATTATTTTAGAGAGAAATGCCAGATTACTGTTAATGCTCTCCTGGTGAAAGAATAATTCACCCGACCTTGAAACAACCTGTAATTGCCTGCTTGATTCATCCCATAAAACAACAACACCGTTATCTGATTTAATAATATGCACTGCCTCATCCAAAGTAACTTGTGCTATGGCAGCCGGATCAATTGTCTGTGCAAGTTTTTCAGAAAAATTAAAGATGAGATTTACTTCCTGGTAAAGATTCAACACCTCAGTGCCAAGGTTTTTCCTATCACTTTCCTTTTGCAGTAATATTGTAAGAAGGTCAGTGATTAATAGCGCATTTTTATCTCCTTTTACAAAACCTATTGTTTCTTCATTTATTTCAACTCGATATTCATAAGCAGGTGCAGACTGTATTTCTCCTAAAATAATTTTTCCTTTTTCATCCTCAATAGAAACATCAGCCTTCAATTGCTCAATCATTGATTGAATCAATTTAAATGCAGGCTTCTCTTTTCCCACAATATGTTTTAACGCCAGCTTTACCATTTAGTTTTATTAGATCAATGCCATATTGATTTCACCGTAACATCTAGTCGGCTCAAAAAGTTAACCTGGCAAATTCAAAACTTCTCTTGCTTTATTCAGAATCATTTCGGGGTCAAACGGTTTTGTCATGTAGAGATCGGCCCCTACTTCCAAACCTTTTTGCCTGTCCAACTCCTGGCCTTTTGCAGTAAGGAGTACGATGAAGACATTGCTTAATCCCAATTCTTTTTTTACCCTGCGACAAACTTCCATGCCATTCATCTTTGGCATCATCACATCCAGGAAAACCAGTTGAGGATTTTCATCCCGGATAATTTGTAAAGCCTCTTCTCCGTTTGCCGCGGAAAAAAAACTGACATCTTCATCTTCAAGTTCCTCCAGTGTTTGTTCTATCAGCATTCGTATGTGTGCTTCATCATCTACTATCAATAATTTTTGTTCCATTGTTTTGCTTCGTTTTATCCAATTAATGTGATTGATATTTTTTAGGATTCGACAGTTCTTTTTGTAAAACTTTGTGCTTTTATAATGATATTACACAGATTTTATTGTGCCTTAGATACATTTTGTGGGTACTGATTAATTACGGTTGCAACATATGTTCTTTCGAAACGTCTCGTGTTTTTCTTTCTTTGAATTCCACCTAACAACCGCTCCTATGGAACAAAGCAATCAATTGATACTATTTACGATCTCCACATTAGCTAATAAAAACAATTCCTAATATTTTTACTGGTAAATCAGGAACAATACATTTTCCAATCCCTTTTCAAATCGCAATGATTGTACAATTTCCTGTTTACCTGATAACATCGAATTTAAAATGATAATGTCCGGCTTATTTAAGATTGCTTTTTCCACGAGTTCTTTTCCATCGGATTCTACTACTGCGTATCCTTTTTGTTGCAGCACTTCTATAAGGGAACGCACGGCAGTACTGTCTTCATCAACAACCATTACCTTCTTTTTGGATTTTCCCTGCTCCAGTAAAGTACCCACTTCGGCGAATAACGCTGTCGTGTCAATCGGCTTGGTTAAATAGCGATCAACTCCAATGCGGAAGCCTCTTGCTTTATCCTGTACAATTGACAAAACAATGATAGGTATATCCATTGTTTGCGGATCGTTCTTTAATATGGCGGCGACATCAAATCCATTCATTTCCGGCATCATTACATCAAGAATAATCAGATCGGGCCTGTTTTTGCGCACACATTCCAAAGCCTGCTTTCCATTCACTGCCTCTTCTATAAAATAGCCGGCTTCGCCAAGTTCCTGGTGCAAAAGCGACCTGATAGAATCATCATCGTCTACTACCAAAATATTAGCAGTCTTCCCAATTCCGTTAATCTTTGATTGAGCCACTTGCTCTTTCAATTGTCTTATCAACACATCGAGATGCAACGGATGCTGCATGGCTTCTGATTGAATTATAGGCAATGCAAATGAAAACACGCTTCCTTTACCTACTTCACTTTCCAACCAGATGCGGCCCCCGTGATGTTCTATTATTTCCTTGCAAATAGGTAATCCAAGGCCAGTCCCTTTTGGCTTATCAGTCAAAGTGTCTCCACCTACCTGCTTGAATTGTTCAAAGACCGCATAAAAATCATCAGGGGCAATCCCAATGCCTGTATCGCTGATACGCACAATAAGTTCATTCTTGTCATGATAAATTTTACATGTAACTGTACCTTCTTCTGTAAATTTTACCGCATTGGAAAAAAGGTTGATAATAACCTGTATTAATTTGTCATGGTCACCGGTTATATCAGGTAAATCTTCTTCGATCTCTTTATCAAGTGTCAGCATTTTGTGTTCAAATAATGAAGTAGTGGCAGCGATAGCTCTTTCCGCGACTTCTACCATTGACACGTTATCAAGATTCCATTCCATCTTCCCGGCTTCGATTTTCGCAAGGTCGAGCACATCATTTATCAAATGTGTAAGCCGTTCCCCTTCTGAAATAACAACCTGAAGGTTTTCAGAAACCTGGTTCATTGTTTTAACCGTCTTTGCATCAGAAGAATTTATTTCAGGAAATATTTTTTCCTCGAGCCTCTTCCTGATGATCTTAGCAAAGCCAAGAACGGAGGTAAGTGGTGTTCTTAACTCATGGCTTACTGTAGAGAGAAAAGCGCTTTTCGCGGCATTTGCTTTTTCCGCTACCTTACTGGCAGATTCGGCTTCCATTTGTGCTTGTTGTACTTCTTCAAAAAGTTTGGCATTCCGTAAGGCAACACCTACTGATGCCGCAATTGTAAACAATAAGCGCTGGTCGTTTTCATTAAAGCGATTATGTTTCTCAGTACTTTGAATGCTCAGCACACCAATAATCTGATCCCCTACCGGAATGGGAACTCCCAGGTATGAAGCAGCAGGAATCCCCACAGGTTTTAAACCAAGTTTATCGGAAAGTTGGTCCACGTTTTTATTTACCAACAGAGGTTCTCCTGATAAAATAATTTGCGATGTTAGCCCTTCTCCTAATTTCATGGGAGCCATGTCATCTCCATACTGATATGGGAAATTTATGATCTTTGTTTTTGAATCTAATAAAGCCAGGTAAACAATATTTGCTTTGAAAAGATCCCGTAGTTGATCGCCCACCAAAACAATAAGTTCATTAATATTTAATTGGGATGCCAGCGCTTTACTGATACTATTTACTGTACTTAGCTCGGTGGCTCTTTGCTTAGCCTCAGAAAGGAGGTGTGTTGTTTCATCAAAAAGCCGGGCATTTTCCAGGGCTACGCTCATACTGTTGGTAAGCGTAGTTAGCAAACTCAGATCGGACGGGCTAAAGGCGTTTTCTTTCTCAATGTTTTGCAGGCTCACAGATCCTTTTACCACTTCACCTACTATCATGGGAACAAATATCGCAGACTTCGGAGGTAATCCCTGGCTTACCCCGGAACCTCCGTATTTCTTCGCGGTTTCAATATAATTTTCATTAATAAATAAAGATTGTCTTGTATGAATAAGCTGTTTATTTGCCCAGATTAAAGGGCGCGGTTCGCTAAACAACCTCTCCCCCCGTTCAATAGCATATTGCCATTCTTCATTATTTGTAGAGTGGTTAAAGGTCCTTATGATCACTGTTTGTGTATCGAATAATTTACAAATCCGGTCTCCAACCAGTTCGTAAATTTTGGCCATATTCATCTCGCGAACAAGATCATCCTGCACACTGTTTATCACCGCCAGTTCTGAGGTTTTTTGCTCCGTTTCCTTTAATAGCCGCGCTGTTTCGTCAAACAGCCGGGCATTTTCCAGTGCTACGCTCATCGCGGATACTACAGTTTGCAGCAGGCGTACATCTGAATCTTTGAAAGCATGTTCTTTTTCATAATTGCTCATGCTCACCATCCCAAGTATGTTATTTCCCACCAGTATTGGTACCGCCATAAATGACTTCTCCATCTGAGTACCGGGTATTGAATAAGAACCAATCTCAGCCATTCGCTCTGCCAATTTTTCATTAATGACCTGGGTCTGGCGTGTTTGATAAACAAGTTTAGACATTCCCCCCATAGGTGATGGTGGAACATTCATCAATTCTCCATGATCCCTCAGGTATGGATAAAAAACCTGGTTCGTTTCCGGTGAAAACAAGCGAATGTCAATATCAAGTGTGTTCATCACCTCACTCAATTTATCACCAACCAATTCATAGATTCCCTGCATGTGCAATTCTTTCGCCAGGCCTTCCTGCACGCTGTTAATAACAGAAAGCTCAGCCGATCGTTGCTCTGTCTCCTTCAGTAGTCGGGTGGTTTCATCAAAAAGACGTGCATTTTCCAATGCGACGCTCATGCTATTTGCCAAGGTGGAAAGAAGGCTAATATCAGACTCCGTAAAAGCATTTTCGTGATCTACATTTTGAAGACTAAGATTTCCAATTACGGTCTCTCCAAGTATCATTGGAACAAATAAAGCAGATTTTGGAACTTCCCCTTCGAGGTTTGCTTCTTCAGAAAATTTATTTATGTATTCAACAAAACGATTATTAATAAGCTCAGGTTTCCTTAAATGTATTTGGTGATTCGTGAATTTATCGAATGGCCTGGATGTGATATATAGTCTCTCACCTTTTTCTATCGTGTACTTGTAATGCTCCAACTGGTTCTCATAATCGTACGTGCGAATTACTACTGTTTGAGCATCAAATAAATCCCTGATACGGTCACCTACCAACATATAGATTCCTTCCATGCTCATTTGAGCTACCAGTCCTTCTTGTACACTATTTATTACAGAAAGCTCACCATTTCGTTGCTTCATCTCCTTGAGAAGGCGATTAGTTTCTTCAAAAAGACGGGCATTTTCCAATGCGACACTCATGCTATTAGCCAGGGTAGAAAGAAGGCTAATATCAGACTCTGTAAAAGCATTTTCTTTATCCACGTCCTGCAGCGATATCATGCCAATAATTTCTCCCGCCAATATCATCGGGACAAATACCGCCGATTTTGGATGCTCGCCTATGAGGATTTCGTTATCGAACTGATCGTTTATCTTTTTAAAATCTTTATTTATAATAAGCGGCTGCTTTGTTTCGATAATGTGTCTCCTGAGTCCATGGGCTTTCCGGGGGCCTAACAGTGTGGCGTCGCCTTTTTCATATGCATATTTATCTTCAATCAGGTTTTTATTTTTATCGTAGGTTACAATATCAATTACCTGGGCGTGGAAGATTTCCCTTATTTTATGCCCGACCAGGGTATAAATACCCTGCAAATCCATCTCTTTCACCAGGCCTTCCTGCACGCTATTTATCACTGCCAATTCTTCTACTCTCAACCTGAGTTGGGACGTTCTTTCTTCAACAGTTTTCTCCAGTTCGGTATGCTTTTCTCTCAAAGCCTTGGTGCGCCAGCTTATTAGGGCGTAGATAATTAGTATTGCTATCAGTGCATACAGGGTGTATGCCCACCATGTGCTATACCATGGAGGAAGAATAATAAATTCATAAACGGCCTCCTCGCTTTGCTTTTTATAAATATTAAGCGCCTTTACATGAAACCTGTATCTGCCGGGAGATAAATTGGTATATTCTTTATAAAAATTGTTGTCCCAAGGTGACCATCCTACATCAAAACCTTCCAACCATGTCTGGTATTGCGTTTTGCTTTCCTGCTCAAAAAAGGGAGCCGCATACTCAAAGCGAATACTGTTTTGATCGTGTGAAAGCTGCGGCGGCCTGGGGGCATTTCTGCCTAAACCAGGATTTAGAATTTCTGAACCGGCAGCGATATGCCTTAAGATGGTTTTATAAGGAGCGGTATAATTCTTCTTAATTTTTTCGTCAAAGCGAATCAGCCCATCGGTAGTGCAAAACCAAACTATGCCATTACTTTCAGGGTAGATTGAATTTACAGTTTGATCGCTTATAGTAAGTAAAGAGGTGGTATCCAGTATGTATTTGCCATTTTCCCCGGGTGTTGCAAGAACAGTTTCCTTGCCAAACCGAACCCACACTCTACCCATTGAATCTTGTACCATATAAAACTCCTGGGAACCGCCGCCATTCTTAAAATTACCGAAGGTGGTATCCTTTACAAACCTGTTCTGCTTACCGTCAAACCTGTAAATAGATGAATCTGCTGGGAACCACGTTTCGCCATTGACTTTATAGGTGGTGCCGATAGCATTCATTAACCCGTGCTCTTTGCCAAGTTTTTCAGTTTCATATTTGTCCGGTACAGGCTCTCCATTCCCGTTAATAAATGGCGTTATTCTGTAAACAAAACCGCTCTGAGTACCTGTCCATATTTTTCCATCTTCATTATCAGAAAAAGTCCAAATTTGATCGTCAACTTTTGGGATTTGCCCCGAATACTTCCACGATAATTTTGATCTCGTAAATATTTTAATACCCGACGCGGAGCCTGCATACAAAATATCGGGATGTTTATTGGAAATAAATAAACTAGCTAACGCCATGTTTCCTCCAACTGATGGTTGTATGTTTATTAATTTATCACCTACAACGCCATAAAGCCCGTCGTTAGAGACCAACAAGGTATTTTTATCTCTAAGAAAATCAAAAATCTGGTTAGAAGGTAAACCAGGCATTCTATTGAAGTAAGAATTGCGGGAGTTATATTTTAATAAGCCATTCGTGGAGCCGAGGTATAAGCTTCCATTAAACCTTTCTATGCAAAGTGCTGACGTATTTATCCCTGCCTGGTTAGTAAACTGGGTTAAAGGTGAAGTTGTTTCGACACGTGATATCCCATTGTCAAGTGCAAGCCACAGCGTTCCTTTACTATCTGCATATACTGCATAAACGGATTCATCCTGCAAACCAACATCCCGGTTAATCTGGCGTACTATTTTACCTGTACCATCAATTACAATCAAACCCTTACCCGTAGTCGATAGAGCATAATGCCCGTCCTGTGTTATGGCACCCTTATATAAAGTGCTTATTTTGAAAATTGGGCTAGCTTCAGAATTAAAGGGCCGGAATGTTTTACCATCAAAAAGGTACAAACCGCTGTAAAATAAGCCGATTAAATATTGCTTTTCGCCGGCGGAACTATCTTTACCCGGAGAGGTATACGGCAGCATTACCTGCATCCGTTCCTGCCCCAGGAATTCACTTCCCTGGATTAATTTTAGTGAATCATTCACCATATTAAAAAGTCCCAGGCCCTGCTCCTGTACGTAGAAGTTGTTATCAAGGTAAAATGAATATAAAAATTTAGCCTTCGGTTTCCAAACCTTAATTTCATTTTTTTGGTTCAACCGAAATATATATTCCCTGGATTGGAAATAAATACCTTCACTTGCGATTTGTATCGACCATATATCAAAGAAATTTCGGTATTCTTTTGGTACATATTGAATAAGCGACCTTGCTACAGTTCTTCCAACGCTGTCCATATCCAGGTACCCGAAATCACCAACATCGCCATAATATATTTTACCATTGGCATCCTTAGCCATCGATCTTGTGATAAGTGGAACATGTTCAAAAATCACTCTACGCCATTTAACGCCATCGTATTCCATTATCCCGTTCTGAACTCCAAAGTACATAACGCCACGATTGTCTTCCATGATGCTCCAGGTTTGAGGAAGCGCCTTGTAATTTTTGGGAAGATAGTTGGTTATAAACGGCAGTCCTTTGTCTGATTCTTTTTGGGAAAAACTTTGGTGGCAAGAAAATAATAGAAGAAGAAAAAAAGCCCGGTTGCGGCAATAAACCAATATGCTCTGAAAAACCGTGTTTTTACTTTTTAGCATAAACTGAACAATTATAGAAAAATGGCAGGCTTTCTATTTCAATAAGTTGGCAGTTTTCCGTGTGGAAACAAAAGGTACTAAGAAAAGTTATTAACCTTAGTAAATATAGATTCTTTTTTTAAAAGTATTTCTGAGTTATTAATATTTAAATCAGTAGTTAGCATAGGTTATGATGCTATTATATTTATTGTTGGGCTGAAAAAATAGTATAGAAGTACAGGAGACTATTGGCGATCGAAAAATCATGACATCATCACTATTAACCGACCTTAATTTCAATTATAAAATCATTGAATTTGGAAAGGAATGGGGAACATAATTGTTTTCTTCTTTTGTTTTTCACCGAGGCAAGGAGTTAAAAACCGCAGCCATAAGCAAAATGGTTTAACGCAAACCTGGCATTGAAGTGTAATACATATCCTAACGCACTTTTGGTCTTTTCGGCCTGGCGGGTTTAGGAGCAATTACAGGCCGCAATAAAGTTATTCTTCCGTTACCTCCGTATTCTGATACATATATATTACCTGTCAGAGTGTCCTCAGTAAGGTCCAGGGGATCTATAAATCCCGAAAATCCGTCTACATTTTTTCCTTCTGTTGCATCTATAATATCATTATTCGGTCCGCCCGGCGTAAGAGTGATAATGTCATCATTCTGACTAAATCGTACCACCAGCAACTTTCCATTCAATTCCCCGTTAAATGCATTACCCTTATATTCTATACACCCATCCGGTGATTTGTTATTCTGAAAATCAAATGCGTATCCCCGCCAATTGGCATCCGGTAGCACTCCCACAGGATAGTCATTTACCTGCGCCGGATCTATTGAAGCAGTTGGATTGCCACCATTCATTACATATTCACCTCGAAATGGATTTGGATGGCCATAGTAACCTCCCTTTAGCACACGAAAAAGAAAATCTGCCTGGGTTTGCTGTACATTCGTGAGTGCGGGTACTTGCGGCCCCTGGTAGGTAGAACCATCGGGTCTTAATGTACCCTTTACTGAACCCGGCGTATTTCCTCCGGCTGCGGAACCGTTTGTGGGCACATATAAGTTGCCGTTGCGATGCCATACCAGGTCGTATGCATTTCGCACTCCTGATGCGTAGATTGTTAAGGGTGCATCGGGTGCGTAGGGATTGTATGTACCACCGCCATCCGGTGTTTTCACATCCAAAGGCAAATTCTTCAATTTTTTTTTATCAAGCCTCAGCACTGCTGCAGACAAAAGGCATTCATCCCTGTTTTCCCAGGTGCGATCTGCTTCACCCATTGCTGAAATTCCACCTTGTGTGAAATATAATTTGCCGTCAGGGCCAAATGCTATGCTGTTTGTCAGGTGATCTTTTGCTGACCTGGGTAAATTCACCAGCACATCCTGAACGCGTTCGAGATTTGGGCCGCTCAATTTTGTTAGTTTGCCATCCCATTGAGGGCCATCAAATAATACAAAGCTGCTGTGTGTTACCCATGCCACCAGGTTGGCAGCGGTGGCTGAGGGATCAAATGCAAATCCGATAGCGAGCTTTTGCTGCCTGACACCATACGCATCTTCAAGTGAATACAGTACCTCAGGTGTGCCCAATGTACCATCCCCGTTTATATGAAATCTTTTTATTAGCCCTTCAAGACTCAATGCGTATAGCTTCCCATCAGGGCCCATTGTAAGACTGGAGTGACGCCCGATAGTATTTGGCAACGCAATTTTGTCAAATTGTACTTTGTTCGTTCTATGGAAGACTTCTGGCCCGGTCGTAAACTCACTTACATACGGTAAAAAAGAAGCCCCTGTCACATCCTTTACCCCATCGGTTATAGTAAAAAGATAGGTTGTATTCAATTTTAATGGTGCCGAGGGTACAAGTGTAATCACATCTCCTCCAGCTGAACCGTTCAGGTTACCTTCTACCACCGTCCCCGTGCCTTCCTCGGCTAAATAGATGTTAGCAGGGATAAGGGTGGAATTGTCCAGGCTTCCATTGGGCAACTTTAAAATACTTGTTGAAATAGAGGTGTAAACGCTTATATTCAGTGAACCGTCTGCAGGATCCAGCGATACTATTCCCGGCCTTTTACCATTTGACCAGCTGATGATACTATAACTTATAAGGGAAGCAATTACTATAGAAAATAGCAACAGAACTTTCCATGTGGATTTTGACTTTTTCAATTTGTTGTTGACATGATTCTTTGAACTCCCCATGGTTATTCTAAAATAAACAAAAATTATTCCTAAATGCTATTACTTTTATTGACTTAATTTAATAATGGTACCTAAATCACCTAGCAACTAATACTTTCCCCCCAAGCAGCTAATTCGATCAATCTAAGGGAAAGACTCGAAAATGAGAACCGGCGACATAAATTTTCTGATAGAAAATTGAATGCCCTTCCGGGTCGCATTTCTCCTTCAGCCATTACTAACGAATTCGTTGCAGAAATCATTGTGTTTATGCAAATCATTATTAGATTTAATTTTCACATAACTAGTTGATAATATCGAAACAATGGGAAAGTATCTCTACAATGTTGGTTGAAATATTTTTTTTCAGCAGTGATTCACTTGATTGGATTTAACTTAAATTAAGGTTTTGAATTGTAGGCTTTAATAATATACCACACGAAAAGCAGGCTATTTTCCCAGATTATAACAAAACTACATTTCTATTTTTAGACAATAAATGTTTCAATCATTTTTTATATCTATAATCATCACATTGAAAATAATGAGTTAAATTATTATACAAAGAATGAACGGAATTAGAAAGTTTTAGGTTTGATTAATATTTACCTTGCGCTCTTTTCAAATATTAATTGGGAATAATGGCTATTAATTGAATAGTTCTGCTGCTACAATTATGATACAAATAGGAACATGCTGAACTTGACTTTATGGAACTAAAAATATTTTTTTCATTTTTATTAGGCTTTTTATTTTTCCCTTCACTGCTCATTGCCCAGCAGTCTGCCGGGGACAGCCTTTCGAATGCAACTTTGGAAAATTGCATCCGCTATGCGATAACGCATAATCCTGACCTTCAAAATGCAAAGCTGAACGAGGAAATAATGGAAACAGTAATAAAAAGTAAACTGGCTGACTGGTATCCCCAGCTCAATTTTAATTACAACCTGCAACATAATTTTCAATTGCCTACCCTCAATTTCAATGGTACACTGGTTCAAACCGGAACAGTAAACACTTCCGGGGTTCAGTTGGGCGCCACACAAAATATTTTTAACAGGGACGTTCTTTTAGCAACCCGTACTTCAAAAGATATTCGGTTGCAGGCGCAACAAAATACCAAAGAACTAAATATCAACATCGCCGCGATGGTTAGTAAAGCATTTTATAATGTAATACTAACCACACAACAAATACGGGTGACAGACCAGGATATTGAGAGAATAAGCGCGAGCCTAAAGGACGCTTTTTATCAATACCAGAGTGGAATAGCTGATAAAACGGATTATAAGCGAGCTACTATTTCATTAAATAATGCAAAGGCACAGAAAAAAAACGGCGATGAAAATTTGAAAGCAAGTTTTGCTTATTTAAAAGAGCTTATGGGCTATCCCGCTTACAAAGACATTAACCTGGTATATGATACGGCTCAAATGGCTAATGAGTTTTACCTTGATACTTTGCAAAACGCAAACTATGCTAACAGGATAGAATTTCAGTTGCTGGAAACTCAAAAAAAACTGCAGCAGTACAACCTGCAATATTATAAATGGAGCTTTCTTCCTGAAGTTTCTGCATTTGGAAACTACAATCTCAATTTTTTAAATAATAAGTTCTCCAAATTGTATAACCAAAGCTATCCTAACTCTTATGCCGGTATATTATTATCCATTCCCATATTTCAGGGAGGCAAAAGATTAGAGCAAATAAAACAGGCGCAACTAGAAATAAGACAGGTAGATAATTCGCTCAAAAGTCTTCAAAACAATATTAATACCCAATACGTGCAGGCACTATCATCTTATAAAAGCAACCTGTATAATTATAATAGCATAAAAGAAAACCTGGACCTTGCAAATGAAGTGTACGAGATAATCCGGTTGCAATACCGCGCGGGTATAAAGACATATTTAGAGGTGATCAACGCAGAAACTGACTTGCGGACGGCACAAATAAATTATTATAACGCATTGTATCAATTGCTTTCCAGTAAAATAGATGTAGCGCAGTCATTGGGCAACATTAATTATTAAAATGAAGAGTATGAATCATAAACGACTTTATTTATCTCTTTTTTTTGCAATTGCTATCATTATAGCTTCCTGTGGAGATAAAAAAAGTGCCCAACAACAAGTCGGGCCAACGCCTGCAACGCAAGTAACTGTTAGTGAAGTAAAGTCTACTAATGTATCTTATTTCGATGAGTACCCGGGAACTTTGTCAGCATTGAATGAAATAAGAATTACTTCGCAGGTGAGCGGATATGTAACCGCTATCTTTTTCAAAGACGGGCAAAAAGTGAATAAAGGACAAAGACTTTATTCAATTGATGCGGAAGTGTACAGGGCAAATTACCAACAGGCCGAAGCCAATCTCCAAGTGCAGGAAGCTAATTTATCAAAAGCACAAAAAGATGCAGATCGTTATCATGAGCTCGATAAACATGACGCTATTGCAAAGCAACAGGTAGATTATGCAGATGCGGCATTAGAGGTTGCAAAAAAACAAGTGGCTGCTGCAGAAGCGAATGTTGCAGGCGTACGGTCCAATGTGAATTTCGCAAGTATTCAATCACCGCTAATGGGTACCATCGGAATATCGCAGGTAAAGAATGGAACGGCTGTTGTTGCAGGACAAACAATACTTAATACAGTTTCTACCGATAACCCGGTAGCGGCAGATTTTGCCGTTAACCAGAAAGAAGTTTACAGGTTTGTACAAATGGAACAAAAGGGAATCAATCCTGCAGATTCAATATTTACCATTTCTTTCGGAGATGATGTATATCCTTATCCCGGCAAAATAGGCCTTATTGACCGCGCCGTTGATCCGCAAACCGGCACCATAAAAGTAAGACTGGTATTTCCCAATGACAAATCCATGTTGAAATCCGGTATGAATACAACTATCCGGATTAAGAATAATGCTTCTGAACAAGCAACCACCATACCCTACAAAGCAGTAACGGAGCAATTGGGAGAGTTCTTTGTATATGTAGTTGGAGACAACTCAAAAGTTACACAGCGTGTGGTACAGTTAGGTAAGCAAATTGGTGAAAATATTATTGTAAAAGAAGGATTACATGAAGGTGAAAAAATTGCCGTGGAAGGAGTTCAAAATCTTCATGAAGGTTCAGTGATAGCAACAACGCCACTAAAGCCTGCAGCGCAGCAACCAAAATAAATGGTCCGAAGAGAAAAAATTATGAAATCATACCTGAAACCAGATAACTCATTCCTGATACTTGTTAATAGATGATCGCAGAAACATTTATAAGACGCCCGGTAACTGCTATTGTAATTTCTATAGTAATAGTGTTGGTAGGGATAATTGCATTAACGACATTACCGATAGCACAATACCCTGATATTACCCC
>JBKJRY010000169.1:0-2629 GCA_046593045.1 Chitinophagaceae bacterium
GAATTAAGAAAGCTCGGAATCAATTCCATTCGCAGCGGAGTAGGATTACTTACAAAAGAAAATAAAAAAGTTAGTTTGTACGCGGCAACGTCTTCTGATGAAGGAGATCACCTTTCGTTAGTTGGTTGGGCAATGTTACAAGACCATGAAGTGTTATCAGAAATTTATAATAGTTGGGTCCGTAACGAAGACTATTTTCCTGTATTAAAGGGCGAGCTTTTAAAAGCCTATTACGAAAAAATAACATCAAACTTTATTGTTCCCCAACAACAGGCGGAATATGAACAGCATGGTTATTTTCTCCCTTTTTCAGAAGGTGTGTTATATGGGTGGTCAGAAAAACCATTTGGTGAAATAGAAATAAAAATCCTTAAACGGTTTGCATCTGTAATCGATCTCACTTTCCGCCGGTATATCGAATTGCAAAAATCTGAAGCCAATGCAAAAGAGGCAGTAAAGCAGGCAGCCCTTGATCGTGTTCGTGCAGAAATCGCTTCAATGCGTACCATCAGTGATCTGGATAGAATAACTCCATTAATATGGAATGAACTCAATATACTCGGTATTCCTTTTATTCGCTGTGGGGTATTCATCATGGATGAGTCACAACAATTCATGCATATTTTTCTTTCAACACCTGATGGAAAAGCCATCGCTGCTTTTCATGTTCCTTATGATACACCCGGGAATATTTCTATTATTCTGAACAATTGGAAACAAAAAGAAAAATATATTGACCATTGGGATGAAGCTGCCTTTACTGAATTTGCGGGTACTTTAGTAAAACAAGGCGCTCTTGCTTCACCTGCGCAATATTTAAAAACACTTCCTAAAGGTGGATTCTATTTACACTTCCTTCCCTTTCTGCAGGGTATGTTGTATGTAGGTAATACTACTGAATTGAGTGAAGATGAAATAAAATTAATTCAATCTGTAGCGGATGCATTCTCTACAGCCTATGCGCGTTACGAGGATTTTAATAAACTGGAAGCGGCCAAGCAACAGGTAGATAAAACATTGGTAGATCTGAAACAGGCACAGCAACAATTAGTACAATCAGAAAAGATGGCCTCGCTTGGCGAACTCACTGCAGGCATCGCTCATGAAATACAAAACCCTTTAAACTTCGTTAATAATTTTTCAGAAGTAAGCAATGAGTTGATAGATGAAATGAATGCTGAATTAGATAAAGGAGATATTAATGAAGCAAAAGCCATTGCGGCAGATGTAAAACAAAATTTAGAAAAAATAAATCATCATGGCAAACGTGCTGATGCCATTGTAAAGGGAATGCTGCAACATTCCAGAAGCAGCAATGGCATAAAAGAACTAACAGATATCAATGCATTGTGTGATGAATATTTTCGGCTTTGCTATCATGGCTTAAGAGCAAAAGACAAAACGTTTAATGCAACGATGAAAACTGGTTTTGATGAAGCTATCGGAAAAATAAATATCATTCCACAGGATATCGGAAGAGTTGTTTTGAATTTACTCACAAATGCATTTTATGTGGTGAATGAAAAGAAGAAACAGCAAGCAGACCAATATGAGCCCACAGTTTCAGTCAGCACACAAAAGATAAATGACAAAATTGAAATCAGGGTTAGTGATAACGGCAATGGCATTCCTCAAAAAGTAGTTGATAAAATATTTCAACCCTTCTTTACCACCAAACCAACGGGGCAGGGAACGGGTCTTGGATTGAGTCTGAGTTATGATATTATTAAAGCACATGGTGGGGAAATAAAAGTGGAAACTAAAGAAGGAGAAGGAACTGTGTTTGTTCTCCTTCTGCCTTGTTAGTTAATAAAACAAAAACTTAAAAATATTTACATGCAAGTTAAAGGTGAAAAAATAAAAGATGAGTGAAGAAAATAATTTAGAAGACGATCCAAATCAGAGCAATAAACAACCAGTTGAAAATGTGAATGAAAATTCATCACAACAGAATATTGAACCACAACAACCTGAAAATATGGAAGTACACAAACATCCACACCACCTTACGCACAAAAAGAAATGGGCAGAATATCTTCTCGAATTTCTCATGCTGTTTCTCGCGGTGTTTCTTGGTTTTTTGGCAGAAAACCTGCGGGAACATAGCGTAGAACTTCAACGGGCAAAAGTGTATGCTGCCAACTTATATGAAGAATTAAAAAAAGATACTGCCAGTTTAAACACAATAATCGAAAATACCAATAGGAACGCCGATAAGCTTGATACTTTTTGTTTATACAGTACAGAAAAAGCAAAACTAAATATCAGCAATGGCATGCTATATTATTATGCTTCTTATACACTAAAGCTGAGTATTTATACCTGGGACAATACAACGATTGAGGAATTGAAAAGTTCTGGTAATCTCAGGATAATGGGTAATGAAACAACAGAAAAAATAAATAGTTATGAAAAAATATTGAGCGAATTAGGTAATGAATATACACTGACAAGAACAGAATTTGCAAAAATTGAGGAAGTCTATTTTAAAATATTTGATGGCTATACAACTCAACTCCTTACACGTGGTACAGAACCACTTTCAAGAGATTCTATATTTCAGCTGAACATTCCACTTATTAATAATGATCCAAAACTTATGAAAGAATTTACTGGCTGGCAGAAATTT
>JBKJRY010000339.1:0-14844 GCA_046593045.1 Chitinophagaceae bacterium
CGAGATACTAGCTGTCCTCATATTGGAAGAAACAGAAAAGTTGTAGTTATCATGAAATTTCTCCTCGAAAAATGTTCAACTGGTAAAAATATTAATTAACTCAAACAGCTTCTAAATAAGATTAAAATGACCAAATCTAACATGACAAATTTTTTGAAAGCTTTTATTACACTGCTAAGCTGTGGCCTGTTGCAGAGTTGTTCGAATTCAAAAACAGCAGAGGTTACGCCAATATTCCCGACTCACGTTACGGTATCGGGAAACAAGTTTGTTGATGATTTCGGTAGACAGGTGATATTGAACAGTATTAACGTGGTAAATAAAACCAAGGCAGACGATTATATGTTTAAGAGTGGGCCTGAGTTCTATGCGAATTTAAAAAAATGGGGATTCAACAGTATTCGTTTCATTATTATATGGGATGGGCTTGAACCGCAACCCGGCGTTTACAATGAAGATTATCTAAAGGAAATTGACAAGCGCATAAAATGGGCTGGCGATAACGGAATTTTTGTAGTGCTGGATATGCACCAGGATTTATACAGTGTGAAGTACTCTGATGGAGCTCCCGCATGGGCTACGCTTGATGAAGGCAAACCACATATTACCGGAAAAGTGTGGAGCGATGCATATATGATCAGTCCTGCAGTACAAACTTCTTTTGATAATTTTTGGGCTAATAAGAAAGCGGCAGATAGTGTGGGTGTGCAGGATCATTTTGTCGCTTTATGGAAACATATTGCAAGCCGTTATGCAAAGAACCCAACGGTGATCGGTTATGATTTGTTGAATGAACCTTTTCCAGGAACAGTGGGCGCACAATCTATGCCTGCACTCTTCAAAGCTTATGGCGAACTCGTGTACAGGTTGCAGGGAAAAATGATGACCGAAAAAGAAATTGTTGACACATGGAGTGATCATGAAAAAAGAGCAACGGCTTTGGAAATTCTTTCAAACAAAGAAAATTTCGCATTGGTGATCGATGTGTTGCAACCCTTTAGTAAATCGTTCGAAACTGAGCAACTGCAGCCGATGTACCAGAAAGTAAGCAGTGCCATCAGGAAAGTGGATAGTACAACGCCTATATTCCTGGAACATGCTTACTATGGAAATATGGGCGTGCGTAGCAGTATAGAAAGAACAACGCTATCCGATGGAAAACCAGATCCGCTCGTGGCCTATGCGCCACATGGCTATGATCTTGTGACCGACACCAAAAATGCTGCAAACGCCTCATCTAACCGGGTAGATTTTATCTACAATCGTCTCAGGGAAAAAGGAGAAGAATTGCGGATGCCTGTTTGGCTTGGTGAATGGGGAGCGTTCTACAACTTTGGCGAAGAGATCGTGCCGGTTGCAAAAAACTCAATAGATCAAATTGAAAAAAATCTTTTCGGAAATGCCTATTGGTCATACGATCCGGGGATGGAGAAACAGGCATATTTCGAGAAAGCAATTATTCGCCCATACACTGCTTACATCAATGGTAATTTGTTGAGCTATCATTTTGATGGCACTTCACAGTTCACTGCTGAGTGGCAGGAAGATAAAAGTGTGAGTGCACCTACAACAATTTTTATTCCCTGGCTTTCGAGATTAGATACAAAACTGATCCAGGAAGATTTTAAAATTCGTGTGGAAAAAATAGATGGCTCTGATGCAGGATGGATCGCCATTGATCCTACCGGGAAGAGCGAAAAAAGAAGGTTGGAATTGTCATTTTCAAAATAAAAATAGCAAGCTGTAAGCAGGATAGGCAACGCATTTTGTTTAAGGGAAAAAACTTCTCCAATATAATTCGACTCTTTAGTTAATTCTTAATTCTTTGTATACTCACGGCATTCATGATTGCAAGCAAGGCAACGCCTACGTCTACAATGACCACTTCCCACAGGGTTGCAAGCCCCCCCGCTCTTAAAATAAAAACGACTAATTTCATCCCCATTGCCAGCGTGGTATTTTGACAGACAACATTTCTTTTAATCTTCCCGATTTTAATAGCAGCAACAATTTTTGATGGCTAATGGTTTAGTATCCCCCAACTGCCCTCAGCAGCTTTTAATTTACAAGAAGCCACACTTGCCTGTCGTTAGAAAGTTTAAATAATAAAAGAGCTGCTTTCCTGATGTTTGTTACCCAAGACAAATCCATCTGTTGACCGTACCCTCCCCTCCCGGCACAACCACGTTTAACAACCTCTTTACAGTTTTCTACAGATTTGCTTCATAAGTGGATTGCATATTTGTATCGTAATTAAAATTCTAAAATATAAAGACATGACATTCAAAAAATTCATAGCTGTCTTTCTTATAAGCGCAGCTTCATTCACCGGCGGTGCATGGGTATATGGTAAGTACCAACAACAGGACCTTCGCGCTGCGAAAACCTCCCCAGCTTCATCAGTTTTTAAAACAGCAAAATTTTCAGAAGGCGTTGCACCTATGACTGATTTTGAAACAGCCGCAGCCAAAGCTTCACCAGCTGTAGTACATGTTAAAGTACTTAAGAGAGGTGGTCAACAAATTGATATTTTTGGTAACATGTCCTATAACGACAGGGATAACGGAGAAGCCCGGCAGGTAGGATCAGGATCTGGTGTGTTGGTAAGCAAAGACGGCTATATTGTAACGAACAACCATGTGGTGGATAATGCAGATGAATTATTGGTAACCTTAAATGATAAAACTGATTATAAAGCGAAAGTAGTCGGCACGGACCCGAGCAGTGACTTAGCCGTTGTCAAAATTGAAGGAAGTGATTTCCGATATCTGGATTTTTCCAATTCCGACGATGTTCGCGTCGGGCAGGCTATATTGGCAATTGGTTATCCCCTGAATCTTGAAACCACGGTTACCTCGGGTATTGTGAGCGCCAAGTCAAGGAACATTGGCATCAACAGCCGCAGCAGCGAGGCGCCCATTGAGTCTTTTATTCAAACCGACGCAGCGGTTAACCCCGGTAACAGTGGTGGTGCACTGGTAAACACTGATGGTGATTTAATCGGTATCAACAGCGCTATTGCTTCCCCCACCGGTTCTTATGCAGGATATTCTTATGCCATCCCTTCTAATCTTGTACACAGGGTGGTAGGTGACATAATAAAATATGGCAGCGCTAAAAGAGGTTATTTAGGTGTAATGTTTGGTAACAGCCAGATGAGCTCCGCAGAGCGCCGGAAAAACAATATTCCTGATGGTGATGGTATATATGTAATGGAAGTAGCAAGAGGCAGCGCGGCAGATGAAGCCGGAATACAAAAGGGTGATTTTATTACTAAAATAAATGGTACCACCGTGAATACAGGTACTGAAATGGTAGAAAAGATTTCTGCTCTTCGTCCCGGCGACAAGATAAATATTACTTATGTGCATAGCGGATCTGAGAATACTGCCACCACAGCATTGCAGGGTTCTTCAGGCAATTATCGCCAACAGCAGGATGCGAATCAATAGCATTCAGCAGGAGATAGTTTAACTATTTCTCGGTAATAAAATTTTTAATTCCTATGAAGCCGATTCCCGCCTGGTGACAGGCGGGATTTTTGTTTGTTGAATATGTGCCGGAGCAATTACTTATATTCATTATAAACAAGTAAGGATAGTAAATGAAAATTTTGATAATAGAAGATGAAAGAGCGCTGCAGGAATCTATTGTAAAATACCTGGAGCACCAGGGTTTTGTATGCGAGGCTGTAAATGATTTTATAAAAGGAAAAGAAAAAGTTACCCAGTTTGAATATGATTGCATTGTGGTAGATATTGGCTTGCCCTTTGGCAGTGGCCTGGATATTGTGAAAGAATTAAAGTATATGGAATCCAAAGCGGGCATCATCATTATATCAGCAAAAAATGCGTTGGAAGATAAGCTGAAAGGGCTTGACTTAGGGGCAGATGATTACCTGGCAAAGCCCTTCTATCTATCGGAACTTACATCACGGATCAATGCCATCCTCAGGCGAAGAAATTTTGGAGGAAGCAAGACAATCACCTTTAATGAAATCAAGCTGGAAGCCGAAGCCCAACTGGTAAGTGTTAACGAAAAACCGGTTGACCTGACTGGCAAAGAATACCAGTTGCTTGAATATTTTATTGCCAACCGCCGAAGGTTGCTTACAAAGGCTGCAATTGCAGAGCACATTTGGGGAGATGAATACCAGCATGCAAGCAGTTTTGATTTTATATACAGCCACATAAAAAACCTGCGAAAGAAATTACTGGATGCGGGCAGTGGTGATTATATAAAAACCGTTTATCGTGCAGGATACCGGTTTACAGACATTAATATTTAAGTTGTTTTATATATCTGTAAATTATGAAGCTATTAACCAAAACCACTTTATATTTTTTGATGGCCATGGTGCCGTTACTTGCGGCAGCAGGTTTCTATTTGTTTAAGCAATTCAGTAAAGAAATAAATTACAGGAACGATAAAGAACTTATAAGCGCCGAGATACAGTGGATTCAATACCTCGAATCAGAAGCTTATAATGGAACTACTTTTATTTTAAGAACGCCCGATCTTTCTATTTTTCCTGTTAATGATATTATTGCAGCTTATCCAACCCTTACTGACGTGTATGGTTACACTAAAAAAAGTAATAATAAAATTCCTTACCGGGAATTATCACAGGTAGTATCTATCAGCGGCAATCCATATCAAATAATTATCCGCCAGTCACAGGAGCAAAAGGCCGCGCTAGTAACTGATGTCACCCGCATTATGCTGTTTGTATTTGCAGGATTGTTTGCAGCCACTTTAATTTTCAACTGGGCCATCAGCCAGAGATTGTGGAAACCTTTCAGGCAATCACTTAATAAAATCCGGAGTGCCGAATTGCAAAAAATGGAAGCTATTCATTTTGAAAATACCAACACACAGGAGTTTAATGAATTGAATGCTTCTCTGAATTATATGACCGGCAAAATTTACAAGGACTATGTAAACATGAAAGAGTTTACAGAAAATGCCGCGCATGAAATGCAGACGCCTGTTGCGGTAGTGCAAAGCAAACTGGAGTTACTGCTACAGGATAATAATTTAAAAGATGAACAGGTAGAATCTATTCTGCAGTCAGTAACTGCGCTGGGCCGTTTAAGTAAATTAAATGAAGGTTTATTATTATTAGCAAAAATTGAAAACAATCAATATGAAACAACCGGTGAGATAAGCCTGGCCGAAGTAACAAAAAAGTATTTACGTCTTTTTGACGAATTTATAAATGAAAAGCAACTCAACATCAAAACAACTTTCAACGACGTGTTTACAATAAAGCTACACCCTATGCTTGCTGATTCGTTAATTTCAAACCTGCTTGGCAATGCCATCAAATACAATTATGCCGGGGGAAGCATAGAAATAAAATCCTCCAAAAGCAATTACCACATCAGCAATACCAGTATGTTGAAACCTATAGAAGATGACAAATTATTTATTCGCCTAAACACATCAAAAAATACCCCGGAAACATCTAACGGCCTTGGCCTTGCCATCGTTAAAAAAATTATTGATGTAAACGAACTGCATATTAATTATGAAGCACACGGTGGGATACATAGTTTTACCATCAGAAAATTGTAAACATTTTTCATTTATCACCATATCCTTTTCGATATATTCTAATTTTTGAAAACTAATTTTCAGGTCTAAGATGTTGTTACCACGCCCATAAAAACATTATTTTGATTTATTCCCGACTTTGGCACAAAAATTTCAATGGATGGGAAATCTGGAAAGTTGTTCATTTAGAACAATCTCAGCTTTTTAAAAACTATTAAATTAAAAAAAATGAAAAAGATTTTAGTAATGGCTATTGTAGCTGCATCATTTACCGCATGTAATAACCAGGCGACGGATGATAAAACCATGCAAACAGATGAAACTACTACCATGACAACAACCACTACGGCATATACTCCTGCTGAAGGCGATGCAACCTACAGGAACGGAAAATTGATGGTATGGCGCAGTAATGATTGGGTAGAAGCGGATAACGATGTGACAATGGAAAATGGCGTGGTTGTTTATAAAACCGGTGAAGTAAAAAAAGATGATAATACTGTTGTACTTGCCGATGGCGAAGTAGTGAACCACAACGGTGATTTTTTTGATAAAACAGGTAATGCTATCAGCGATGCATGGGATGCATCTAAAAAAGGTGTGCAAAAAGCCGGGGAAGCTGTAGAAAAAGGTGCCCAAAAAGCAAAGGACGCTGTAACAGGTGATGATAAAAACCATTAAGGAAAATCAATAATTATAATTCTTCCCCGGATATTATACCATGTATTTATCAGGGGATTTTTTTGTCATAAATTTTAATGCCTGCAAAGGAAAAGCGAATTATTCCTGTAAGATTGAAATTGCCGGGTATGATTTTCTCCAGGCATTAATACAATAAAGCGGGCATTGGAGGCTATACTTGTATACCCGTGTGAAAAAACTCTGTAACAATCTACGACTACTGTTGAGGCCACACTTAAGTTGCGGGATGCAGACTTAGGGAACAAATAAACTTCATATAGATCCAACTCCATAGAAACTAAAAACAAATATGATGTGAGAGAAAATATTTTTAAATAATTTCAATGAATAAAAACGTCAACTTTTTTCAGGACGTGACAATGATAGTACGAACATTTTAAAAATAAATATTTAATGACAACGTTAAGGATTGAACATAGAATTTCCAACTTTGACGGGTGGAGAAAAGCGTTTGACAGCGACCCTATCAACAGAAAGAAATCGGGGGTAAAACGTTATCGCATTTACCAACCGGCAGACAACGTAGATTTTGTTATTATTGAATTGGACTTTGACAACATTGAACATGCTGTAGTGACACAGTCAGCCATTCAAAAAATCTTCCCGAACATTGAAGGCAAACTCGTTTTTGATATAAGAATGAAATTTTTGAATATTATTGAAGAAACAGTTCTCTAAAGTATAATGAAACGATATTTTCATTGATGGGTTTGTCAAAATCATATTTGCCGCTTTGTTTACAGGAACAAGTTTTGAGATTTGGGTACCCTTTAGCCCGGTGAAATTTTCAACTTCGACTTGTGTAGATAAAAGCTGGTACATGTTATTCAATGGATGCTATTAGCCGGAAGGTCTCAACAGTGTCAATCCGTTTTTCTATCTCCAAAATTTTAATTTACTGGTAAGTGAATTGGTACCCGTAGAACACTTTAACAATATAGATTTTAAAAATTATAAATCCATAGAGGCCAATGCATTAACTTCAAATTCTCCTCTTCAAAAGTTATTGCCGAAACAAACGCGGCATGATTATCGGAACTAGGGAAGCACAATTAATAAGTTGTGTTTTAAATCTGTAACCGAAAATGAAATCTTCTTTTTAAATAATTTATTTCACACAAAAAATTAAAATCATGAATACTACAAATTTTTCAGATACTATTACTGAAAGCCCTAAACCGCGTAAAAATTTCAAAAATCTTATCATTGGAATTTTAGCTTTTGCACTGGTAGGTATGGGAACATACTTCGTAGTTGACAAAAACAAAACAGGCGAAACTATTCAAAGTCAGCAAACAGAAATAGCAACTGTTACTGATCAGAAAAGCGATGTACAAAAAAGCTTTGATGCATCACTGGCACGCCTTGATTCTATGTCAACTCTTAATATCGGTTTGCAGGATAAGCTTACTGCACGCAACAAGGAAATTTCTCAAACTAAAAATGAAATCCGCATTATATTAAACAAGAAAAATGCAACAGCTGCTGAATTATCAAAAGCAAGGCTTCTTATTGCAGGCCTGAATGATAAAATTACAGGTATGGAACAGCAGGTAGCACAGTTAACACAGGATAATCAAAATTTAACGCAGGAAAAAGTGGTGTTGACGCAGGATAAAGAAAAATTAACCGAAGACCTGACAACAACAACTGCTACAAAAGACAGTCTTGTACAAAAAGTGGATGTTGCTTCTACATTGAATGCTAACAATATTGCTATTACACCTATTGATGTAAGATCCAACGGTAAAGAAAAAGTTACTACTAAAGCAAAGCATGTAAACAAGCTCGTTATATCGTTTGATGTTAATAATCGTATTGCCCAGCAGGGTACCACAGATGTTTATGTGGTAGTAACAGGCCCCGATGGAAAACAGATTTCTGAACAATCATTAAATTCTGGAACTTTCACAACACGTGAAGATGGGGATAAAGCATTTACTGCTAAATTACCGGTTGATATTGAAACCGCTAAAAAGAAGAACGTTCAATTTGCATTTACTCCAGACAATAATTTTCAACAGGGAAATTATACTATACAAATCTATCAAAATGGATTTTTAATTGGCGAAGGAACACGTGAATTGAAAAAAGGTGGTTTATTCAGTTAAATAGAATGTCTCATAAGGATTATTAAATTTCCAAATATCCAATAAAAAAGCAACCTGAGTTTCGGGTTGCTTTTTTATTTATATAAATACTATTTTCCCGCCAGGTCCGCAGCTACCCCTTAGCAATTTTCAATATACAAGAAGCCGCATTGCCTATCCTTGGAAACTTTTAAATAATAAAAGAGCTGCTGTCCTGATGTTTGCAACTCATATCTTTGAATTTTCTAGAGAAAGCAGAATAAGGTTGTATCCAGATTTGCAAAGAGTCATAAATGCTATTGAACAATCTACACGCTTCGCCTGACTGAATACGTATCAGCTTCATCTCAACCCATAAATAAGTCATCTTTGATCAACAGGGAAGCCCTACAGAATAAATAGCATAAAACTTATCTTGCAGACATTCAATGAATTAATATTTGAGAACTTATAATGGCGAAACTCAAGAAAGAAGTTAAAGAAAAACCAATTGAAGTAACACTTTGGGAAGCTGCAAATAAATTGAGAGGCAGTGTTGAGCCAGCCGAATACAAGCATGTGGTTTGGGACTTGTTTTCTTAAAGTTTGCCAGCGACAAGTTTGAAGAACACCGCCAAAAGCTAATTGAAGAAGGAAAGGAGAAGTACATTGAAATGCCGGACTTCTACAATATGAGCAATGTGTTTTTCTTAGAAGAAATTTCACGGTGGAGTTATATTGTAAAAAAGGCAAGACAAAACGATATTGCTTTAATCATTGACACTGCACTGCATACTATTGAGAAAGACAACAAAGCATTGAAAGGTGCTTTGCCCGACAATTATTTTTCTCCTTTGGGTTTAGACATTACCAAATTGGCGGCTTTGATTAGTGAGATTGACGGCATCGACACTCTTAAAGACAAAGGGCAAGACATTGTTGGCAAAGTGTATGAATATTTCCTGAAAAAGTTTGCGATTGCAGAGGGAAAAGGCAAAGGAGAATTCTACACACCAAAAACAATCGTAAGTTTAATTTCAGAAATGATTGAACCCTACAAAGGAATAATATACGACCCTGCCTGCGGCAGTGGCGGTATGTTTGTTCAGTCAATCAAGTTTATTGAAAGCCACCACGGAAATAAAAAAGAGGTTTCCATTTACGGACAGGAATACACAAAGACAACTTACAAATTAGCAAAGATGAATCTTGCTATCAGAGGTATTTCTGCAAACCTTGGCGAGAAAGATGCAGACACTTTTGCTGACGACCAACACAAAGATTTGAAAGCCGACTTTATTATGGCTAATCCACCCTTCAATCAAAAAGATTGGAGAGGCGAAAACGAATTGATTGACGACCCACGATGGAGAGGTTATGATGTTCCGCCAAAAAGCAACGCCAATTATGGTTGGATTTTGAACATGGTTTCCAAACTTTCTGAAAACGGTGTTGCAGGTTTTATATTGGCAAATGGTGCATTGAGTGGCGGTGGAGAAGAATATAAAATCAGAAGAAAGCTGATTGAAAATAATTTGGTGGAAGCGATTATAATTATTCCAAGAGATGTGTTTTATACTACCGACATCAGCGTTACACTTTGGATTCTTAGCAAAAACAAAAAAGAAAGAGCCGTTGAAATAAACGGGAAACAAAAGAAATATCGCAACTGTGAAAAGGAAATCCTGTTTATTGATTTAAGACGTTGGGGACATGAATTTGAAAAAATGTTTATTGAACTGACAGAAGATGAAATTGCCAAAGTAGCGGAGAACTATCACAACTGGCAACAAACCGACTACAACAAAACTTACAGGAATGTGCCCGAGTATTGCTGCTCTGCAAACTTTGAAGAAATAAAGGCAAGCAACTTTTCTTTGGTTCCAAGCAAATACATTGAATTTATTGACCGAGACAGAAAAATAGATTTTGATACCGAAATGAAACGCATTCAAAAGGATTTTAAAATTCTATTGAAAGACGAAAAACAATCGCAAGACCAATTAATAAACGCTTTTAAAATTTTAGGTTATGAGTTATAAGCGTATTGGCGATTACATACAGTTGGTTGACAACCGAAATAAAGATTTATCGGTTACAAATTTGTTGGGAATAAACATTACCAAAAATTTTATGCCTTCTGTTGCCAATACTTCTGAAAGCGATTTATCAAAATACAAAATCATTCAGCAAGGACAGTTTGCTTACAGTGCAATGCAAGTAGGCAGAGATGAAACTATTCGCCTTGCTTTGTATTCAGAAGAACAACCTGCAATTATTTCACCTGCCTATTTGGTGATTGAATCAAAAGACATAAACGAACTTTTGCCAGAGTATATGATGATGTGGTTTCAAAGACCTGAATCAGACAGATACGGTTGGTTTATTAGCGATAGCAGTGTAAGAGCAAGTTTAGAATGGGAACGCTTTTGTGATATTAAAATTCCTATTCCACACATTGATGAACAACGAAAATTTGTAGCACTCTACAATGGTTTAATGAGTAACCAAAAAGTATATGAAAGCAGTTTGGCTGACTTGCAATTGATTTGTAATTCATCAATGGACAAATTAAAACATTCTGATAATCGCCAACCTTTAGGCGAATTAGTTCAGTTGGTTGATAACAGAAATAGAAATCTTAATGTAACTAATCTTCTCGGAATAAATGTTGACAAAACTTTTATGCCATCAAAAGCAAATGTTGGGGAAACAGATTTATCAAAATATAAAATAGTTCAGAAAGAACAATTCGCTTATAGCGCAATGCAAGTTGGCAGAAATGAAACAGTAAGAGTTGTTCTTTATTCGTTTGAAAAACCTGCAATTATTTCTCCTGCATATTTAGTTTTTGAAGTCATTGATAAAACAATTGTGTTGCCTGAATTTCTTATGCTATGGTTTTACAGACCAGAGTTTAACAGATACGGTTGGTTTATCAGCGACAGTAGTGTAAGAGCAAGTTTAGAATGGGAACGATTTAAGGAAATAAAACTTCCAATCCCCGACATTAAAATTCAGGAAGCCATTGAAACTATTTATCACACGTTGGAAACCCGTAAGCGAATTAATGAGCAATTGAAAAATACAATCAAACCGCTTTGCCCCGTGTTGATGAAAGGTGTGGTGGAAAATTTTAATTCCAAAACCCTTGCAGCAATATGATTGAATCAATTACAATAAAAAATGTAGCAACTTATGACCAAGTAAGCGGAGTTCAAATCACAAATTTGAAGAAGATAAATTTTATTTATGGTGCAAACGGAAGCGGAAAGACAACTGTAACGAAGCTTATCGACAAACCAACCGAATCAAATTTCACAAACTGCTCACTTGTTTGGAGAGGTGGATTGCCAATGAAAGCATTGGTGTATAACAAAGATTTCAGAGAAGCAAATTTCGGCAAAGGAAACATTGAAGGTGTTTTCACTTTGGGGCAAGCAACCAAAGAAGAAATTGAAGCAATCAAGCAAATGCAAATTGATTTGACGGTATTAAAAGATAAAGGGTTAAAGAAAAAAGAATCATTAGAAAAAGTAACAGAAGATAAACTTGCAATTGAAAACGAATACAGAGACAATGCTTGGGTTTATATTTATAAAGAGTATGAAACAGAATTTAAAGAAGCGTTCAGAGGTGTGATGCAGAAAGAACCGTTCAAGACAAAAATTCTTGACGAGTTTCAAAACAACACAGCAGCACTGAAAACTTATGACGAGTTAAAAGTAAAAGCAGAAACAATTTTTGGAACACCACCAACAGCAATGCGAGCAATCACTGTAATTGACTTTGCAAGAAATTTGGAAATTGAAACAGATGCAATTTGGCAAAAGAAAATTATCGGTAAAGCAGATGTAGAAATTGCAAAACTCTTTCAGAAATTAAATCTTAATGATTGGGTAAACGAAGGAAGAAACTATTTACAGGAAGATGAAACTTGTCCGTTCTGCCAACAGCAAACAATCACAGATGATTTCAGAAAGCAATTGGAAAATTATTTTGATGAAGCATTTACAACCGATACTGGACTTGTAAAAGCACATTCAGAAGAGTACAACAGACTTCCTTTAAACTTGACTAACATCTTACAGCAAATTGAAACAGCAGAGAAAGCAAACATAGAAACCAAACTTAGCACAGAAACATTCTCTGCTTATCTCAAAACTGTTTCAAGCCAGTTCATTTCAAACAAAGAATTGTTGAACAACAAAATCAAAGAGCCAAGCAGAGGCATTGATTTGATTTCAGTAAAAGAGCAGTTGGAAAATATTCAACAATTAATTACAGATGCAAACGCAGCAATAGCAGCACACAATTTAATTGTAATAAATTACACGACTGAAAGAGCCGATTTAATAAAAGACATTTGGAAATATCTTGCTGAAGAAAACAAAACGAAGATTCAGAACTTCAACAAAAAGGTAAGCGGATTTCAGAGAGGAATTACCGCTTTGACAAAGCAACATCAGGATTTGCGAAATGGCTATTCTGTTTTGGATAAAAAAATAAAAGCAGCAAATAAGAATGTTACAAGTGTTCAACCTTCGGTTGATGAAATAAACCGAACTCTAAAATCGTATGGCTTTACAAACTTTGCAATTGTTCCTTCCACAATTGCAAAAAATCAATATCAAATTCAGAGAGAAGATGGAACGATTGCAGAATCAACTTTGAGTGAAGGAGAAATCACTTTTATCACATTCCTTTACTTTCTGCAATTAGCAAAGGGAAGCACACAACAAGAAACAATTACCGAAGAAAGAATTTTAGTTGTTGACGACCCAATTTCAAGTTTGGATAGCAATGTTCTTTTTGTTGTGAGTTCACTACTAAAAGAAATTATCAAAGCAGTTAAGAAAGATGAAAGCAACATCAAACAATTGATACTGCTAACTCACAATGTTTATTTCCACAAAGAAGTTTCTTTCATTGATGGAAGGACACCCGAAAATGGAGAAACATTTTACTGGATATTGAGAAGGAACAATAATGTTTCTGCAATTCAACCCTTCGGAATGAAAAACCCAATTCATAGTTCCTATGAATTACTCTGGCAAGAATTGAGAAACAAAAACAGTTCGGGCATTACAACTCAAAATACAATGCGAAGAATAATTGAAAATTATTTTAAGCTATTAGAAAAATATGGTGATGATGTTTTGATAAGTAAATTTCCAACTCTTCCCGACCAAGAAATTTGCCGTTCACTAATTTGTTGGATAAATGACGGCTCACATAGCATACCTGATGATTTGTATGTAGAACATCTTGAAACAACAATTGACAAATACTTTGAAGTGTTTAAAAATATTTTACGCAAATGGGACATCCCGAACATTACAATATGATGATGGGAGAAACAGCAAACGCAACAGCATAAATGAAATTCACAGAAGAAAAATTAGAAAATGCGTTTACTGAGTTGTTGGGGCAAGAAGGATTTCCCCACCACTTAGGAATTTCCATTGTTCGAAAGCCCGATGAAGTATTGATAGAAGAAGATTTGCAAACCTTTTTTTTAATGCAATATGCAAGTAAGGGCATTACTGTAAATGAAATCAAATCTATCATTCTTCAACTCAAATCCCTTTCTGCATCTGACTTATACGAAAGCAACAAAACCTTTTTAAAAATGCTTTCTGACGGTTTTATTCTGAAAAGAGAAGACCGCAGCCAAAAAGACATATACATTCAGTTGATCGATTATTCAGGACTGAACAATCACAGACAACCAGAATCAGATCAACTCATTTCAATATTAGCAGAACACGAAGCACATTATCAAACGGACAATAATATTTACAAGTTTGTCAATCAACTAGAAATTTTCGGTTCAGAAAAACGAATTCCTGACGGGATAGTTTATATCAACGGTTTGCCGTTGGTAGTGTTTGAATTCAAATCTGCAATTCGTGAGGAAGCCACTATTTACGATGCTTTCAAACAATTAACTGTTCGATATAAAAGAGATATCCCAGAACTATTTAAATACAATGCCTTTTGTGTTATCAGTGATGGTGTAAACAACAAATCAGGTTCATTCTTTGCCCCTTACGAATTTTTCTATGGTTGGCGTAGAGTGGCAGGTTTGGCAAAAGATGTAGACGGCATTGATAGTATGTTTACACTCATTCAGGGAATGTTTCATAAAAACCGATTACGTGATATTATTCGCAACTTTATTTACATACCCGACAGCTCAAAGAAGAATGAGAAAATTGTTTGTCGCTATCCGCAATACTATGCTGCAAGAGCCTTGTATGACAACATAAAGAAAGCCCAAAAGCCCGAAGGAAACGGAAAAGGCGGAACTTACTTTGGGGCTACTGGTTGCGGAAAAAGTTTCACAATGCTTTATCTCACCAGGCTATTGATGAAAAGCGAATACTTTGAAGGCCCAACTATTGTTTTAATTACAGACAGAACAGATTTAGACGACCAACTTTCAGGGCAATTTACCAATGCTAAAAATTTCATTGGTGATAACTTGGTGGTGAGTGTAGAAAGCAGAGCCAAC
>JBKJRY010000390.1:0-4461 GCA_046593045.1 Chitinophagaceae bacterium
TTGGAGAGCAGGTTGATGACTATATTTTTTAATATTGCCTGGTCTGAGAATATATCTAATTTACCATGATGAACATAGATCAATTTTTGCCCTGTTTTTTTTAAGCCCTGCACTTCGTTTATAATATTTTCTACAAGTTGTGTTATATCAAATTGAGAAATATGGGGTTCAATTTTGCCTTCCTCCAGTTTGCCCAACGACAGAAAGTCTTCCAGCATACTCTTCATGTTATTTACTGCTTCTTTACTGCGTAAAACATGTCTTTCCCTTTTATCCTGTTCTTCTGTGGTACTATATTTTTCTATTAAGGAAAGTGAAGTAAAAATAGTGCTTAGCGGAGTTCGGAATTCATGCGAAGCCATTGTAACAAACCTGCTTTTCAATTCACCCAATTCTCTTTCCGCTGTTAATGCCTTGTCTATTACTTCTTTTGATTTTTCCAGTTCGGCTAATGTTTCTTTCAGCATCATTGTGCGTTCAACCACTTCTTGTTCAAGCTCTTCATTTGTCTTTTGTATTTCTGATAAAGCTAGTTTCAATGCAAATCCTTGCTGCAGTACAAATTCTTCACTATTTTTTCTTAAAGTAATATCAACAACAAAAGCAATTACATAAGCTTCGTTATTTATCGCAAAATGGCTAAGGCTTATTTCAACCGGAAATTCAGTTCCATTCTTTTTCCTGGCAAACAAATCTCTTCCTGCACCCATTACCCGGTTTTGTGGATGTTGGTAAAATTTCTCCCGATAAGCTTCATGTTTAGCATGAACTGCTTTTGGTATTAATACTTCAACGGGCTTACCTAACACCTCAGCCTTAGTGTAACCAAATTGAATTTCTATATACTTATTGAAATTAATGATAACACCCCTTTTGTCAGTTATAACTATACCAATAGTGGCATAATTAAAAAGCGCTACGAATTGCTTAACATTATTTTGGTCAAATAATTCATCGGGTATTTCAGATGAATTTTCGGCATCATTGCGTATAGACATAAAAAATTGATTACGATAACTGGAAAATACAATTTACCATTTGGGCAAAATGCAAACAGTTCGATGGGCAAAAGCCATCAAACGCAGTTATAATAATCAAATCTGGAAACGTTGAATTGCTATGAGAATATCCGGGATGGGAGGATGGTGACCTCGGACAAAGTATTTAGTACTTTTCGTAATCTGGGAAGCAACTAAAATATCTATGTTATAAAATGAAGAAATGAATGCTGTAAAGAAAATAGGATTAACTGCTGATGAATGAGGAATCGCTTTATCAATCTGTTCAAACTTTGTTACCTGGTCATTACAACAATTATCGCTATCGTTGCCTGCGTTATCAAGATTATTTACCTCGTCGTGATGATGTGATGCAGAGTGACTTTCCTTTTGCTCATGGTGAACATGCTTCTTACCATCTTCATGTATGTGAACCGCTTCTTTGGTTTCAAATTCATCATGATGATGCTTTGAATTAAAACCCATATCGATACCAATAGCACAGGCAAACCCGATTACCGTATTGAGTGAAAATACGATTAGTAAAAAAGCTGCTTTTAATTGTATGGATATATTTTGCTTCATCTAACTGTCGTAAAATTAAGGTAATTCCCAGAAAAACTATATTCCTAAAGAACAAAACTACAGCCTGAAAAAGACAAGAAGGTTATAGAAGTAGGGTTATTATTTATAGAATTATTGATTGCTACTTGTAAAAAACACTATTTGCAATCCGTTACTGCATTATCACCATGCCCGATAAGTTTTGTAAAATATGAGCTGACGCGATAGCTCAATATGGGTAAAATAATAAACTGCAAAAAAGGTGAAAGGCCTACATCCCCAATAGGAATAATGGGCATACTCTGCGAATACTTCCAACTGCCGTTTGATAGATGAAGCATTTCCGCCAGAATAGCACCTATTGCACCTACTGCTACTAACAGTAAAATTCTCGTCGGCGTAAAATGCTGTATCCAAAAAGGGTCTTTATAAATGATAGCAAAGGCATAGTACAACAGCAGAACCATAAGTACATCCGCAATGGAAGCTACACCACAAAGCATCGCAGTTGACATGTTAAGGGTCATGCCTTGGTATAAAGGCATTTGAAACATCTCCCATGCAAAATTGAACAGAAAGGAAGATGCTATTATCAGGTAGCTTAACCTCTTAAAAACACTCCGATTATTAAAATGCTTTAATAAATGCACATACAGAATCATAACCGTGATGAGGGCAATGCCTGGCATTATTAAAGCTGTTGCTTTTAAACCTTCCATAAATGCTTCTTTAGAGGATGATTACCGTTTGTTTGCAATCAGCCAGTTGCTTAGTTCCTGTATTTCTTTCACCTGCGAGTCAACGAACTTATTTGCCACTGCTTTTAACTGGGCATTATCACCATGATGCAAATATGCAGAAGCATTATCGATAGCTAACTGGTGATGTACTATCATTAATATTGCAAAGTCGTTGTCAATATCCGCCACCTTGGGGTTAATTCTTTCATGTTTGAAATGATTTTACTGCGAGAGTAACACTTGTTATAACAGTCAGATTTCCCAGTTCCGTTAATGATTTCTCAACCGGCCAATGATTGTTTCAAGAGAAGTTTTTAATTTATCTATTGCACTGTTAACAACCTGGTCGTAGGTATTGGCTAATGCTGATACCGCAATTGGCTGTCTTCCTTTCAGCCTTGCTTCAAGCAGGCACTTTTTATCATCCTGCGATTCTTTGTTTCCATTCTCATCAGAAAGGGGTAATTGAAGACTTGTAATGTGCTCATCAAATCTGCTTAATTCTTCCGTCAATAAGTCTTCTAACTGATTATCATATTCTTCATGCACACTTAGGTTTTTGTCTGTATTAATTTGTATTGTCATAATGCTGTTTTAAAGTATTTATCTTAATGAATCTTTTCTTTGTTATAATATAAGCTTATTAATTGAGACACCTTTCAACATTAATGAATCTGGCTATATGATTCACACATTCAATTTTCGATTTGACTAATTCAAAACATCACAAACCAATTTTGCGATCATCAATTCTTCATTTGTTTTAATAACACAAACGCTTACACGACTTTTTTCCGTGGAGATAATATTTTCATTATTCCTGTTTTTTATTTTGTCTAATTCAATTCCTAAGAACTCAAGGTTGTCACATATTTTGCTTCTTACTTCTGGCGAGTGTTCACCAATGCCACCTGAAAATACCAGTGTATCAAGGCCGCCAAGTGCCGCAGCAAATGAACCGATCCATTTTTTTGTTTGATAACAAAACAGTTCAATGGCCTCTTTGGCCCGGTTATCAGTGTCTTCAATTTTCATTAGGTCTCTCATATCGGAATTTGTTTCTGATATACCAAGCAAACCGGATTCATGATTGATTAAATAACTAAACTGCTCTGGGTTGAGTTTTTCAAACTGCATTAAATACCATGCAACACCAGGGTCAAGGTCACCGGTACGTGTGCCCATTGGCAAGCCGGACGTTGGGGTAAACCCCATGCTTGTATCAATACTTTTACCATCTTTTACTACTGCAAGGCTTGCACCATTACCGAGGTGTGCTAAAATTATTTTACCCTTTGCTGTTTCATCTCCGGCTACGCGTTTAAGCTCTTCTAACAGGTACGCATAGGAGAGGCCATGAAAACCATATCGCTGAATTCCTTTTTCATAAAAGCGGCGTGGAACAGATAATAATTTTGCAACAGTTGGCATAGAAGTATGGAAGGAGGTATCAAAACACGCTACCTGTTTTAATGAAGGGTAACGCTTGCTAAAGATTTCTATCAATTTAATTTCTTCGGGTAAATGTTCAGGATCAAAAGCGCTGATCTCCTTTAATTCCTTCATTAATCCATGAGAGATAATTTCAGGTTCCGTATGTTTCATACCATGAACTATGCGGTGACCAATTGCTTTGACTGAATCAAAACCTTCCTGTTTTTCAAGCCAGTCAATCAGGTTGTTTACGACTTCATCACGATCGGTAGATTTTATACTGATGCTATTTCTTTGTAGAGTAGCGGAATTAGTAAAATCGAGTGTTGCTTTTTGCGTTCCAATGTTTTCTATCTCTCCATAAAACAATTGTTCAAGTGGTTCTTTAATTTTATACAAAGAAAACTTAATGCTGGATGAACCGGCATTGATGGTTAATATGTTGAGATTTTCCTGATTCACTACAAAATAATCATCACTCATCGACACTATTTAGACCCTATTTAATTGACGATAACACAAAAATTCAGTCCAAATAACATAATCATTGATTTCAGTAAGCTAATCGATCTTGTCCTCTTATTAATCGTTTAGATATTTAGTCTGTAAAAAATCACTACGCAGCATATTTGACGTGGGTTGCGTGAAAATATTTTTGTACTTGCTTTTTATCATTTTTCCTTTTGTTCATAAATTCTTCAACATTGTTTTTCATCTGAGCCTTG
>JBKJRY010000393.1:0-27853 GCA_046593045.1 Chitinophagaceae bacterium
ATTGGCTCTGAATTGCAATCTATTTATGATAATAATACAACAGACACCACTTTTTTTGACATAGAAAATGGTTATGTATTGATCGATGTTATTGCATTATCGGGTTTTCGTGCCTCCGTAGCCCAACTGCTAATGAACGATATTACTAACTACGGTTTGAGGGATACGATACCCAATGGTACTAGTAAATTTATCATAACCGGATTTTTCCCCGTTAGTCATCTGCCCAATCTTAATTCATTATTTACACAGATAAATTATATAAGGCCCCATTACTCGGGGCGTACTAACAGCGGGCTGGTTAATTCAGCAGGCGACACAACCGTTCGCTCCTACCTGGTGCGCCCGGGATATGGTGTAGATGGGACCGGCATCAAGATCGGGGTGCTTTCAGACAGTTATGCCACAATTACAGCAGGTACTACAGCAACGCTGCCGCTCGTACAGCTACCACCGGGTCCCCAGACTTTTAATACTAACACAGCAGCCCAGGATATTTCAAATGGAGATTTACCGGGTGATACAACTTTCGCTATCGGGGGACATGTAATTAACCCTAATGGGTTTACTAAAAATGTTCATATAGTCAAGGACTATTCTTTTGTACGCTCAGATGAAGGAAGAGCAATGTTGCAGATCATACATGATGTAGCTCCGGGGGCAGAACTCTATTTCCGTACCGGTCTTCTTACAGCCGGCGACTTTGCCGCCGGAATTTACCAGTTACAGAATGCAGGCTGCCAGGTAATAGTGGATGATCTAACCTACCCAACTGAGCCTTTCTTAAAAGATGGCGTAGTGGCCCAGGCTGTAGATTCGGTGGTGAAGCAGGGAGCTACCTACTTTTCTGCGGCGGGAAATTTTGCAGGGCAAGCTTATGAAAAGAACTTTAATCCTGCTCCTGTACCCACAGGACCTTATGCAGGAAAAATGGCCCATAATTTTAGCGGCGGAGATCTTTTCCAACAGGTGAAGCTTCCCCCCGGTAATTACTTATTTGTTTTGCAGTGGGTGGATAATATTTACTCAACAGGAGAAACAGCGGGTACAAGGAACGATCTTGATTTCTACCTGACACCGAAAACAGATGGAACATCTTTGGTTGGCTATAACAGGGATAATACGAATGGTGACCCTATTGAATTTATTCCTATTACAGTTCTCCCGGGTTCAGATTCGATATTTAATGTATTTATCGTAAATAATACCACCACTGGAAATCCGGCACGAATCAAATATATCGTATACCGCGATGGATATAAAATGCAGTTCCTGGAATACAATGAAGGCACATCAACAATCACAGGGCAGGCAAATGCAGATAGTGCCATTACAGTCGGAGCCAGCCGGTACGACAAAGCACCGCCTTATCTTAGTACACCTTTAATTGAATCGTTCTCTGCCAGGGGTGGAACAACAACAAACGGAGTAATAAGAAATAAGCCCAACATTGTAGCTCCTGATGGAGTGAATACTACTGTGAAACTGGGCCAGGATTACCCAAATAATAGATTAGATGGTTTTTCTAATTTCTTTGGTACCTCGGCTGCTGCTCCACATGCAGCAGCAACAGCCGCACTAATCATGCAAGGGAAGAAAAAGTTTCTTAACCAGGCATTTACGACACCTTATGAAATAAAATCCTTGCTTGAAAATACGGCCATTGACATGGATATACCGGGTGTCGATTTAGTTTCAGGTCACGGATTAATAAATATTGATCTGGCAATGCGGACATTTGCGGCACCGAAGCCTTCTTTAATTAAATTAGTAACGCCTGTAACTAAACCTGTTACTATACCTGGCAACTCAACTTTTACAGTAACAGTGAAAGGTGATAATTTCAGCGGCAACTCTGTCCTTTACTTCAATGATTCTGCACTAGCTTCAACCATTATTTTAGATACGGTCAATGGGCTTGCAACCGCTTTGATACCAGCATTTGATGACAATCCGACTATCCGGATGTACACACCACCTAATCTATATACGGTTATAGTGAATGGCCAGCATTTGGACGGGGGCTTCTCCAACAGTTTGTATTTCTTCGAGGCAACTGTTACTATAAGAGTCGATAGCTTAGCTAAGAAATATGGCAAGCAGATTCCTGCTCTTACAGCAAAAGTATATGTTGATAATATACCTCTGGCAAATACCTCTTTTACACTCGCAGATCTTGGCCTGGACAGTATGATTGTATCGACTACGATAAATGCAAATAGTGGTGTAGGTACTTATTCAATTACTGCGGGTTTTGACCCACTTCATCTTCCACCTGGCTCTTTACTACAAAAATATAAGTACACATTTATACAGGGATTATTGACAGTTGCAAAACTACCGCTTACTATTTCTGTGCATGACACAACAGTGACCTACGGAAATTTGATCCCGAACATTCAGTTTTCCTATCAGTTTGACCCAACAAATATTGCAAATCCAGCTGCTTTGTTAAGTTCAATTCAGAATTCTCATCAATCACAACTTGCAAGGGATGCGCAGGGACATGATATATTTGGCCTCGTAAACAAGCAAGCATTTACTATAGTGAACAAACAGGCTATTCCCATTATAAACAGACAGGCAGTTACTATCATAAACGGGCAGGCTTTGACGATTATAAATGGGCAGGCTATACCTGTTGTCAATGGGCAGGCATTGACCATTGTTAATGGAATTGTTACTGATACCAGCGGGATAAACCTGACTCCTGCACAAACAGGAAACCTAAGCTTCTTAGCTACATCTGCCACGCTGCAAAATACCCGTCAGATCAATAACAAGGCATTGGTCAACGGAACTTATGTACCAACAACCTCCCACGTTGTAGACATAACCCAGGAATCAATATTAGATTACGATGTAAATGCCGCCCAGACTCAGATGCTTAATTCCATATCCAATGTGAATGCAAAAGGGGTGGTGAATATAGAATCTTATTTAAATGGCCAGGCTATTACCATTTTGAATGGACAGGCGGTTACTATTTTGAATGGACAGGCGGTTACTATTTTAAATGGACAGGCGGTTACCATCATCAATAATCAGGCAGTGCCTATTGTAAATAGCGACAGCAGGACGGCGGTAATATTAGACTCAAGTGAAATTGGGCAGGGATTAAGTCCGTTAAAATCACTGAACATTATCTCCGGACTTACAACTGGTCAGCAATTCATTCTGCCAGCAGCGTTTATCAACAGTAATTTTGAAGTAACCAATATAGAGGGGAAGTTAACGATCAATAAGGCGCCGTTGCAAGCAAAAGCAGATAATATTTCAAGGCCATATGGAGAAGATAATCCTCCGTTGACATTGACCTATAGTGGCTTTGCATATGGTGAAAAATTACAGACCAGCGATATCAAAGGTGCACCATCAATATCTACAACGGCAACAAACAATAGCCTGGTAAGTCCCCCAACCTACCCGATAATTGTTAACACTGGTACAATGATTTCTTCTAACTATGCCTTCAGCTTTGTGAATGGAACGCTTACCGTAACGAATAATGCATGTTTAATAACACATTCTGAATTTAAGAATTTCGGCAATACACCAGTAACCCCAACAAGCCTCTGGCTGAATATGGAAACAAAAGTCAGTGGACAGTTGGTTTCCAATGGCGATTACCTGTTATTTAAAGCAGGAACTATTACTTTTAATAAAATAAATTCTACGCCTTTGGTAAATAACCTGGCCATTCCGGACGGTAAGATCATTGCTGACATTACAGTTACTGCACCCAGTACAAGCTTTAACGCCGCTACAAATACATGGGTCACAAAAGTTCCACCAGGTTTTAGCAGCACTTCTGATATTTTCATTACAGGAGTGATAATAAATTCAAGCAACGGATTTGTAAAAGGTAGTGGTAATACAGGTTCTACCCTCAAGGGAATATTCACCAGCAATAAGAATTTTAGCGATCAATGGGCCTATGGTATCGCTGCTTATGTTCCCCAGTTCAACTACGCAACCATTGGAGGTAATGGACAAGTAGCGTCTATTAACGGAACTTATAAAACAGGAACGCCTATTCCAATCATAACGAACCTTGTTATAGGGGGCAGCGGGGGCAGCGGAAATAATTATACCGGCAGCAGCAGCGCATTTGACAACTTTACAGCTTGTTTACCCTCAAGTTCATCCGCTGTAAGTAGTCAGGCCAGTTTAATAGTGGCTCCAGATGAGACAAATGTTCAACTAAATGCCGGAGAAGTTCAGGTTATTCCCAACCCGGCCTCAGATTACATCACTATATCTTACGTTCCAAAGAATGCCGGTAATTCAAGAATTGTATTATCAGCATTCGATGGAAGAAGGCTCAGTGAAATTAATAATGGCGTTGTTGAGATTGGTAAAACATATGTAACGAGAATGGATGTCAGTAACCGAGTTAATGGAATTTATATGATTCAGATAATTAACGGAGGAGTGGTAACGACTAAAAAAATTATTATTCAAAAGTAATTCATATAATAATTCTGTTTGGAAAATACCAATAAAGTAGATTTAAATATTGAGTAATTTTATCGGAGCCGATATAGGGCTGATATTTTATTCTCAATAATTAGAACAGGGCTTACCGAAACCAGAAATATATGGATCTGAAAAAACTCATTTTCCCCTTTCTATCTGTATTTCTTTTCCTGGAGGGTTTGGCACAGCCCAAAGCCGAAAAAAAAATCTTACGGCCGGAAGATACTGTTATAGTTAATAAATTGCTGGATCAAAGCAAAGATTTCTTTACCGATAACCAGGAGAAATCCATTCGTTTATCTACCCAGGCATTCACACTGGCCGATAAAATAAATTACCCCCGCGGCAAGGCTTATGCATTAAAAAATATTGGAATTGCAAACTATTACCAGGGGGAATATTTAGAAGCACTTGATAAATATACTGAGTCAGTAAATGTTTTTGAAGCTATCAAGGATAATATAGGGATAGCTAATCTTTATAACAATATTGGGGTTATTTACTATGATCAGGGCGACGATATCAAAGCCCTGGAAAATTACCTGAAATCCTTGAAATTTGCGGAACTCTCCGGTGACAAATTACGGATGCTATCCGCATTGAATAATATCGGCGGAGTTTATAATATTAAAAAAGCTACCTATGATAAAGCGCTGGAATATTATTTGAAGGCCCTGCCTATCTGTGAAGAACTAAAAAGAAATGAAGAACTAGGCACTATTTGTGTAAATATCGGTTCATTATTTTTTGAGCAAGGCGACGATACAAAGGCACTTTATTATTTTGATAAAGCCTTAAAAGCCTACGGCAGTTCTGAGAACAGCCTCAATGTGTATAATGCAATGGGCAGGCTTTATAAAAAAGAGGCTAAATACGATCTTGCTTTAAAAAATCAGAAACTTGCATTGAGTTTAGCAGAGAAATCCAATAACAAGATTTCGCTTGTTCAATCATTGATGGGCATTGGCATGGTATATTTGGCGAAAACGGATTATCCAACTGCGATTAATTATTTTAAGAAAGCAGAAATTCCAGCCCTTGAAATAAAAGCTAATCATGAATTAGAAGACCTATACCAGAATATGGCACTGGCCTATTCAAATACTACTGAATTTGAAAAAGCCTTTAAATACCAGGCACTCTATTCTGACATCAAAGACACAATATATAATATTGCAGCCGACAAGAAACTCAACAGTCTCCAGTTCGACTTTGATTTGCAGACTAAACAAAATGAAATAAATCTTATAACTAAAGACAGAGATCTTGCTGACCTGAACCTAAAGCGACAAAAATTTGCAAGGAATACACTGGCCGCAAGTCTCTTGTTTGTATTTGTAATTGCTTTTGTTTTATTCAAATTGTACCGTAAAGTGGGGCGCCAAACGATTCAATTGCGAAGATCCCTTGAAGAATTAAGATCAACACAGGCACAGCTTATACAATCGGAGAAGATGGCGTCGCTTGGTGCTCTTACTGCAGGCATAGGGCATGAGATACAAAACCCTTTAAATTTTGTAAATAACTTTTCGGAATTAAATGTTGAGCTACTGCACGAATTGCAGGATGAACTACTTACTAAGTTATCCGACACAGATAAGGACGAAGTTGCTGAAATCCTGGCAGATCTTTCACAAAACATGGGTAAAATTAATCATCATGGTAAACGTGCAGATGCCATCATAAAAGGAATGTTGCTGCATTCAAGGCAAAACACAGGTCAAAAGGCACTTACAAATATTAATGCTTTAGCTGAAGAGTACCTACAGCTAAGTTATCATGGGCTTTCGCCTAAAGACAAATCTATAAAGATAGACACCGAAACCAGTTTTGAGGAAACGATTAATAAAATTGAAATCATTCCTCAGGACTTGGGAAGAGTGCTCTTGAATTTATATAACAACGCTTTTTATTCGGTGATAGATAAAAAGGCAAAGCTTGGCGAAACATACGAGCCTGTGGTTTCTGTAAAAACGGAAAAGCATCACAATAAAATAGAGATTCGTGTAAAAGATAACGGCCTTGGTATCCAGCAAAAATTTTTAGATAAGATTTTTCAACCATTCTTTACTACTAAACCTACGGGGCAGGGAACCGGGTTAGGATTGTCGCTGAGCTATGATATTATTAAAGCGCACCGCGGAGAATTAAAAGTGCAGACCAAAGAAGGAGAATTTGCTGAATTTACCATCACTCTCCCTGCGGATTAAAAACAGGTTTAGGCGTTCGTTTAAATAGCCCCAGTGTATTTATCCGGATCCAGGCATGTTTATTTTAAAGAATGGGATAAAAATGACAATGATTCATTTACTACATATATTTCATCGCATCATAGCCCAATAATCTGCGCCATAAAGCAATCTGGCCAATAATGTTTGCTTCACGATAAATGACAAATGCTATCAGATCATAATGAGTCATTTTCATACCTGGCATCACCTCAAATGACTCATCGAGTTTTTCGCTGGTAACATTAACGAGGGTATTCCTAAGTAAAGGGCTGATAACTTCCCAATCCTTTTTGAATTCTGCCAATGGAGGATACGTAATGTCGTCCTGTATGCCTTTGTTTTTTTTAAATAATTCGTGCGCAGATTGCTTAACAGCAGAACCAAGCATGTTCCCTATTTCAAATCTCTGCTCTACAAGGCTTCCGGTAAGCCACGCAACATGATTTGCTTTTGTGTTTAGCCGGTTATGTGAATCTTTATCTGAAATATCAACAATTACACTTGCGAAATAGGTTGTATGCATATCATACAATACAAGAATAGATGACATCCTGCTATCTTTTACATTTATCTTTTCCATAATTACTTATTTAAATATAGTTTTTTATAAGGCATATACTAACATATCACATGAGCCTTATTAAAAGTAATTTTAGTTTAGCTTGAAACTTATCATTCGTTTTGTGAAGTTAAATTCTCCTTAAAAGTAATTGTGTCCATCATCCTGCGTTTCCGGATTTTCAAACTTTCAAAGGATGTATGAGCAAAATATAATAATCAAAGAAATATAACCGAGACTAATGATGATGAAGTCCGGTCAATTCCATGAAAGTAATTCTGCTGAATATTAATAATTATCGTTCTTCTATCACTGATAAAATATTACCCGCGGGATCTTTGAACCATGCTATTAACGGGCCGCCAGTTCCTCTGCATATTCCTTTTTCATCGGTTTTTATGGGATCTTCAAATTCTTCAAATCGAATTCCCACGCCACTCAACTCATCTACCGTCTTCTCTATATCTTTCACGGGAAAGTTCAGAATGGTAAAAGTGGCGGGTATATGATTTGGCTTTGGGTATATCACTATACTGTTGCTGCCATTTATATTTAATTCAAGTAATCCCATTTTATTTTCCGTCACTTGTAATCCAAGGATCTCACTATAAAAGTTTTTAGCTTTCTTTAAGTCATCAACCGAAAACCCACTGAATGCTTTGGAATTTTTAAACATATTGTACAAACCTAATACCATTGCGCTGAATAATGCAGGTGCAAATGCGCCATTCTAAGAGGTTGAATACGACAAAATTTTTTTATTTTTGCTGCATAAATAACGGTTTACACGTTTTTTAAAATATTAATTATGAAACATATTTCAATTATTATACCCCGCGGACATACAAGTGTAGTTAATATAGAAGGAACGCACCAGATATTTAATGAAGTGAATTCCATAAGAAAAGGTATGGGGAAGTCTCCATTATTTAAGGTACAACTGGTCGGTATTTCAAAGGAAACCAGCCAGCGAAACGGCCTCTTTATTATAAGCCCGGATGTATTGATCGATGAAGTTGAAAAAACCGACCTAATTATAATCCCTGCAATACATGGGGAAGCTAACGCAATGATGGACCAGAATGCTGATTTTGTTCCGTGGATAATACAACAATATAGAAATGGCGCTGAAGTAGCAAGCTTTTGTATTGCTTCTTTTTTCCTTGCTGCTACCGGCCTCTTAAACGGAAAGCAGTGCGCAACACATTGGACTGCTGCCAATGATTTCAGGGCCATTTTTCCAGATGTAAACCTTGTAGATGATAAGATAATGACGGAGGAAGACGGCATCTATACAAGTGGCGGCGCTTATTCTTTTTTAAATCTGCTTGTGTATATTATTGAAAAATATGCAGGCCGTGATATAGCTGTAATAATTGCCAAAACCTTTATGATTGATATAGACCGCATAAGTCAATCACCTTTCATCATTTTCCAGGGACAGAAAACGCATGATGACGAACCTATAAAAAAAGCACAGGAGTTCATTGAAAAGAATTTTGAAGAAAAAATTACAGTTGACCAGTTGGCTTCTATGTTTGCCCTTGGCAGAAGAAATATGGAAAGACGATTCAAAAAAGCAACCGCTAATACAGTTACAGAATATATTCAAAGGGTTAAGATTGAAGCCGCGAAGAAAACTCTTGAGACTGGCAGAAAAAACATTAATGAGGTGATGTATGAAGTAGGATATTCCGATACAAAATCTTTCAGAAGTATCTTCAAAAGAATAACTGGATTATCACCTATTGAATACCGCACCAAATATAATAAGGAAGCCAGGATGGCTTATGCATAAATATATTGTAACCTGTTGGTTGGTTTTATACAACCGTATGGTTTCCCCAGGCAAAAAAATTATCGTTAAAATCTAGTAGCTATTTATTATTTCTACAATTTGTTCGCATTTGGAAAAAAAAACTCCCACACATGTATATTCCACTTAACTTTTAATTGTTATGCCATTTGGACATCAAGAAGATTTCCAGTCAAAAGCCTCACCCATAAAGCTTTTCACATTTTTCTGGTTCATTTAAGATGCGTAAAAACCCATTAAGTTGGTTTGCACCAGCCATAATGCAAATTTACTTTTACACTGAATTCTAGTAAAATAATGAAGATATTAAAAACAAAACCTTCAAGAATTAAACTAAAACTTTTACTTATAAAACAAGCGATGGATAAACGAAGAATAATTGCGGTGCATAGGATTAGCACTGACAATAATATAATTGAAGATGCGGTGATTGGGAAATTATAAACATACAAAACCCTATACTACAAATAGCACTTGCTGGTCATTTATGGCCGGCAAGTTTTGTTATATAGGAGTACTTTTTAAAAAGCGCTGATGGCATGAAAACGAGACCGGATAAAATTATTTCTCAATATTCTTTAATATTCAACAAGCATTTCATATACTTGCATAAAAAAAACAGGTCCCTCTGTAGAAACAGAACGACCTTTACGATTGCTTGTATATGAGAATCTTTAATAGTATTATTTGTGAAACAGATAATCGTCCTTAACAGAATATTTCTATAATTTTACCTGCCTCAGCGATTTTCGCTTTTTTTATCTCTTTATTCAACGAACTTACGGCGCATGTATTGTATATGCGAATTAAATTATGGACCATAATATTATGCCAGACATGATAACATATTTTTTTAAGCCTTGTCCCGTATACCTTTCATGATAAATTTTAAATGATGCCCAACCATTTTTCAGATACGTTATTTCAACTGGTTCATTCCCTTGAGAAGTCGGAGAAGAGGCATTTTAAGCTTTACATAAAAAGAAGTTCATCAAAAGAAGATCTTAAAATCATACGTTTATTTGATGCCCTTGACAAACTAAATGATTATGATGAAAAGCAATTGCTAAAAATACTTCCCGACATTACCAAGCCACAGCTCTCCAATTTAAAAACTCATCTATATAAACAATTACTTGCCAGCCTGCGTCTACTTAAAACAAATGAAAACATTGACCTTAAGTTGAGTGAGCATCTTGATAATGCCCGGCTGCTGTATAATAAAGGGTTGAAGCTACAAAGCCTGAACATTTTGGAGAAAGCTAAGGAACTGGCGAAAACCAATCAAAAAATGAATTTCCTTGTCCAGGTAATATCATTAGAGAAAAAAATAGAAACATTGCACATAACCAGGAGCACCCTGGAAAAAACCCAGCTACTTGCAGATGAGGCCCTTTATATAAGCGGGCATATCGACAGAGTTACAAGATTATCCAACCTCGCCCTGCTCCTGTACCGCTGGTATGTAAAGAATGGACATGCACGTAATGAGCAGGATGAAAAAGGAATCCGCGAATTTTTCAAAAACTCATTGCCGGAAGATGAAAGCGCAATAAATGGATTTTATGAAAAACTCTATTTATACCAAAGTTATTGCTGGTATGCCTTCATAAGACAGGATTTTTTAATGTACTATCGCTATAGCCAGAAGTGGATTGATCTCTTTGGCGAAAATGAGGTAATGGTTGCTGTGGAAACAGGGCACTATATTAAGGGCATGCATAATTTACTTAATGCTCATTTTGATCTACGCAATTTTGAAAAATTTGAGGTAACGCTCCAACAATTCGAGCAATTTGCCCAAACACCTATCGCTAACCAACACGATAATTTTCGCACCCACACTTCAATTTATATCAACAGTGCAAGGCTCAACCAGTTTTTAATGCAGGGCAATTTTGACAAAGGGTTAAAAGTGGTTCCTGAAATAGAAGCAAAGCTTCACGAATATTCAATTTTTGTTGATATTCATCGCATACTTGTTTTCAATTACAAAATAGCCACCTTATATTTTGGAGCAGGTGATTACGGCACTGCAATAGATTTTCTGTACAAAATAATAAACGATAATCACTCCGGACTGCGCAGTGATTTGCAATGCTATGCCAGGCTTATGCACCTTCTTTGTCATTTTGAACTTGGTAACGAAGAAATACTGGATTCATTAATTAAATCTGTTTACAGGTTTATGGCGCGTATGAATAATTTAACAGTAGTCGAAGAGCATATATTCACTTTTCTGCGGCATTCAACAAAGGTGAAACCTAAAGAGCTAAAGCCGGAATTAAAACAATTCCTGGAAAAAATTAAACACCTGGAAAAAAATCGCTTTCAAACCAGGTCATTTGCTTACCTCGATATTATTTCATGGGTAGAGAGTAAAGTTTATGAAAAGCCAATGGCCGAAATCATTAAAAATAAATACCTGAAGAGTAGGCATCGAAAAAAGGCTTTTGCAACTACTCCATCGCAGGTTCTATAGAAAAATAAATTGCTGCACAACCAGACCATCGTATGCACCGATCATTTCCCATATATTTAGATACTAATTTTTATAAGTTCAATCGCGGAATCTTGTAGGCAAATAAGCAGCATTGATCATGAAATTATAAAGCAACTATTGCTCGTTTTTCACATCCAGGTTGCTATTTCCGTGCAGATTATTTTTTAAACGTTGTCCACCTAAAATTTAAAATGAAAAAGAACTTTCTTTACCCTTGCTATTCGTAGTGGACTCAAATCATAAAATAGCTGCTGTCCTGATGTTTTTAAATCAGGATATTTACAAATGAGCTAAAGGAGGAATCAAACATTCAAAACCTTTTCCACCTCGTGCCTGTACATTCGGCTGATGGGCAATTCATGTTTTGCAATTTCGATAGTGTCGCTGGTAAAGGATTCTATCTTATTTACGGCTACAATAAACGAACGATGAATTCTGATAAATTTATTCGGAGGAAGGGTGTCTTCCAGCGAAGAAATAGATTGTTTTGTTATTATATTTTTCGACAGTGTTACAATTTTGATGTAGCCTTTAAGGCTCTCTATATACAAGATTTTATCCATGGCAATTTTTAGATTTTCCCGGTCTGCCCCTACCTTAATAAATGATGAATGCAATCCATTGTTTAGGTAATCAGCAATTACATCGTTCGTATCGTTTTCTTTGAAGCTTGTTTGCATTACTTTATTCACTGCTTTTAAAAATCGCTCAAACGAAATCGGTTTAATAAATAATCCACAGCATCTAGCAATATGGTGTTATGGAATTAATAGTATAGACTTAAGTTTAGAGATTTTAGTTATTTCATGGAAACATCAGTTCATGCGACAAGGCACACCTGTGAGAGACCTAGGCTGGGACATAAAGTATCCTCTAAAATATCAGAATAGTTTTTTTGCAATCCTTGAAATACTGAGTCAGTGTATTTAATATCAATAAGAGAATCTTATTCCAAATCTATCACCTTACTCACCTTTTTAAATTCAACCTCTTCAAATTCTTTGAAATGAGCTTCTCCACATTTTATTTTCATTACTTCGCTGGCTCTTAATTCCTGACCTTCGCTTTTTGTTTCTGCAACAAAGTAAATTTTCTTTTCCCCTTTAAATACCAGTGCCCAGTCAGGTCTGTACCTTCCGATAGGTGTTGTTATTTCAAACCAATACGGCAACTTAAAGTAAAACTCAATGTTCGTACTCGTTTCGCAATCCCTGGCAAAATCAGTTTCAACTTTTGAATCAAGAGGAATATAATTTTCATAAATAGTTTTACCAGGCACTGAAACTGTATGAGTAAACTGGTCAACATAAATTTCTAAATCACTATCATCAAATAAACACAACTCATAAAACCTGCTTCCAATTTTTTCATATTTAATTCCATCGATCATTAAGTAATTGAGCCTATCTCTTATTGCAATCACTGCATTGTCCATAAACATTTGTGGATTCACCAAGAGTTCACTTAACCTTCCTGATTTTCTTATAATTTGTAAGATAGTATTCCTCGTAAGTTCCGTTTTGTTTTGTATGTAAGAAAGTATATCCGGTATATCCACCTGTTTAGAATAATCATCATTCCCACTATCACTTAATAATTCTCCGGCGACTCCTTTACGAGTAATTAACACTCTTTGCTTTGTGCTTCTCACTCTGGGCTTTTTTGTTTCGGGCATTTCCCTTACTGTCCTCGAAGCGGAAGTTATTAGCTCATCAGTAGAATAATCAACAGTGTATTTTGTATGAAACTTTATTTTCTCCCAAATCTGTAAAAACTCGGGATCAGCTTCAAAGCCTTTTCTATAATTCACTTTTTTCTTATCATTTTTATTTTTAGTTCTCCCCAAAAAATCAACGCCACAATCTTCTTCAATTTCCTTTTGCAATGCTTTCGCAAAATCTTCATACCGTTCATTAGCAACGACCGTCAGTTTATTAATATTGGGATCAAATACTCTTTGTCCTCTTTGGTTTACCGGTAATCTTAATCCTCTGCCAATTTCCTGGCGCTTTTTAATTTCAGACTTGGTTTCGTTCAAAGTACAGATCTGAAACACGTTTGGATTGTCCCTCCTTCCCGAAGTGCGGAGTGGCTGAAAATAAAACGAAGCGGCGTGTTCAAATCAAGCAACCGTTCTTTTTCCTGCATGATTAATTTATAGGTATCATCATCTGCCTGTGTCTCTCCGCCTGTATCTTTTATTCTTCCTTTATTGTCCTGAGAAAAATATCCGTTGTGTAATTCTTCTACCGGCTGAGAAATTAAGCTGCTGAAAACAGGCTTACCAATTTCATCTTTATAAATGTCTTCAAACCATTTTGAATACTTACCTGGCAAAGCATTTCCATTTGCATCATACTCCCTGTAATTTTTCACTTTATCAATAAAAAAGAGCGATAAAACTTTTATGCCTTTGCCTCTAAATTGCTTTTCCTTTCTAAGATGTTCTTCAACTGTTTTTTTAATCATAAACTTCATCACTTCATCATTCATTCCACCTTGCGTTTCACCAACTGATAATGTAATGCCGTTTGACAACTCTACCTGTTGATTGCCAAAATCTATTTCATAAATTTTCAGTCCATCGTATTTTTCATTTTTGCCTGAAAGCTCGAACAGGTCTAATTTTTTGCCGTTGGCTGTTACTGATTTTCTTTTTACACCTTTTGGAGAATTTACATCAATTTTAATCTTTGCCGTGATATTATTGCCTGTTCTGTTAATGCTTTCTACCTGGATATAACTATCATTAAAATCGTTTTCACTTACTACTGAGTCAACTTCTATTTGCTTTACCAATCCTAAGTCATAAGCCTTCACCGGGTTTAGTGAGTACATTAAATTGTAAAGATTGGTATGTGTTGCTGAATACCGCAGCGTGCAAAGTGGATTTAAATTTTGTATGGCTCTTTTCCTTATTTCAGTTTCCATATTCTGCGGCTCATCAACAATGACAATAGGCTTCGTGCTTTGTATAAACTCAACCGGCTTTTTCCCGGTAAGCTTATCATTCGGCCTGTTGATTACATTTTCATCTTTTGCAAAGGAGTCAATATTGATAATTAAAATTTGAATAGTGTTGTTGGTTGCAAAGCCCCGGAGGTTTGAAACTTTTTTACTATCATAGACATCAAAATTGATTGCTACTTTATTGTATAATGATTGAAAATGTTCATGCGTTATTTGCAGGTTTTTCAAAACGCCTTCTCTTATGGCAACTGACGGGACAACTATTACAAACTTTTTAAAACCATACAAGCTGCTTAGCTCGTAAACCGTTCTTAGATATACATAAGTCTTTCCTGTACCCGTTTCCATCTCGGTAGAAAAATTCATTCCGTCTAATTCTTCTTTGCTGTCTTTTATTTCATTGCGCTGCTGAATACTTTTTACATTACTAAGAATTTGTTCTTCCGATAATATCAAATTATTTCCAAAGCCATTTTCATTTAGTAATACGCCCGAAGCATTTAGGGAGAATTCAAAATCTCCATTGCTTAAAGGTTGCCCTTCAAAAATATCCGTAACAGATTTTATGGCTTGTAACTGGTAAGGCTGGTTGCTATCGAAGTGGAGTTTCATTATGCAGCAAATCTGGTGGACTTTAAGTGATTTAATGCTATCACTATAAATTTATCATTTGAAAACATTGTTCTTTTTCTTTCGCTCCATCCTGAAAGCGCAGCTTTAATATTATCAAAATCATAAGTCTTATCTCTTTGTATTATATAGTCTATTGAAGAAAGTAATTCAAGCGCAAAATCGGAGTAAAAGCCATCGAGGAATTTTTCTGTGTCTGATATTATTTTAATTAATTCGGGTTTATCTTTCAGATAGTCTTTTACCGCTTCCTTTCCATCCGGCATTAACTGTAAAGCCTCAAAAGGTTTTTTATCCATTGCGCTATACCCCATAATGTAACTTCCATTCAAATAATTTACAACATGCCTTACTTTTCCCGAATAGGGGCCATAAAAGTTTTTCTGAAAATCTAACTTTAAATATTTTTTGGCGCCAAACCTTTGAAGAAAATAACAAACTTTTTCACTGGAAAATTCGGACACAAATTCCCCACTGCTTTGTAATTGGTATAAGACAAATAACAACATCGCCCTTGCCTCAGTAAGCTTAACCCTTTCCTTTTTCATACTTTCTTCGATCATTGCGTTTGGCTCATAAACGGTTACTTCCTGAGAAACTCCCGAAAGCTTTTCATTAATTATTTGTTTTACTCTATTCCAGTCTAATCCGCCATTGCCACTTCCTAGTGGCGGCAATGCTATTGAAGAAATATTAAGATCCGGCAATTGCTTTACCAATTCATCAAGTCCTTTTTCAATGTATTCGTATTCAGAAGGTCTTTTCCATGATGTTTTGGTAGGAAAATTAATTATCCATTTTTCGCCGCCAAGCAGGTCCTGGTCTCTCACAATTAATAATTTTCCAGGTGCAAGCTCGCCTTCTTTACAAACATCTTTATATACTTTAAAATTATAAGGAAATGCATTTTTAAACTGCAGGGCAATCCCTTTGCCCATTACACCCTGTGTATTTACAGTGTTAACAAGGGCCTCTGCCTCGCTTTCTAAAATATTTCCTTTTGTATATGATATCATGATCAGAAATAATATTGAGGATTTATATGAATTTTTTCTTCTGCTATGTTCATTTATTTAAGATTGCTTTTTGATTTTGAATTATAACAAATAAAGCCAGCCAAACATTTTGCCGGAATATCTCCGCTAATTAAAAATTCGGCTTCTTTTTTTCTTTTTAAATCCCTGGTCGCTGTCCAGTCAGATGCTTTCGTCGCTTTAAAATCTATTATTTCATTTATACTGTCTGCCATCGTGGAATCGTAACAAGAACTTAATTGGTTGATTGCATGGCCATCTGTAAAATAGAACTCAAGCCCAGCTTCGATTATCTTTTGAACAGTACTAACACAATATACTATGTTCTCAGGAAATTGTCTTGTTACTCCGTTATAACCTTTTTGAATAACAAACAACATGGGCATACGATAGCCAAAATAAAACGGAATAAAATCACCGAGCTTAATTGTGACATCGCCATATCCTTGTTTACCATTATCTACAATAACCTGTTTTTCATTCCTGGTACTTATCAAACTAACATCGCCGATGTTTTCATAATTCTTATTTGCTTTAGGCGAATCTTTACGGGTAATTCCGTTTTCCAGGATATGCGGTATGTTCTCAATGTGAGTTATTCTATAGATATATGTTTTGCTTAGATCGGTCAACTTATATCGTTTTAAATTCAACTCGCGAATCCTTCATCTGCAACACCGTATTTGTTTTCAACTGGTCATTGCCTGCAAAAAGATTATCTAACGTGATTACTTTTTTTGGCTGTGATTTAATAATAGCATCAATAATTTCCTGGTTAATTTTTTCCAAAGCAATTATTAATTCACCATCATTAATCAAATAAAAATTTTCTTTCTCTTCAACTTTATCTGTTAAGGTATAGCCAGCTTTTAGGATAAGTTCAAACAGCATACTTTGTTTTTCACTTCCTTGCTTTACCGGATCTGTAAACGCATCTAATTGCGTGCTGAGATTATTTTCTGTAATTTCTTCGCTCCGCCAAATTTTAAAGTTTGAAGGTGAGAGTTTAAAGGCTTTGAAACCTAAATCCAATTTGCCATTATCAAACATATCTGGCTTTTCTGCTTTCTCTTTTTCAATTTTCTTTATTACTCTACGAATACGTTCTTTGGAAATGTCAGCAATCGTTTTATATCCTGCCTTGAAGGCTTCAGAACTGTCATCTACCACTTCTGAAAGTTGAACTATTATAAATTTTCTATCCCCATCATCATCATTATTCAAGTCTACAACAGTTTGTGCGATTGTACCTGATCCTCCAAAGAAATCCATAATAATGTCGTCATCATTTTGTAGTCCTATTCTTAAAAGAGTTTTCGATAAGCCAATAGGCTTCGGAAAACTAAAAATCTTTTTTCCATCAAATAAATCCTTTATTTCTTTAGACCCATCGGCAGTAGTACCAGCATCTTTTAGCCAAGTTCTATAGGGCTTTAATCTTGGATCAGTGCTTCTTATTTTTTCATAAACTATATATGTTCCATTATTTCTTTTTACAAATTCTGCATTGCCTTGGGCAACAACTTTTTTCATTTTTTCTTTCCCCCATCTCCAACATCCTTCTTCACCATCATTTCTTATTGGAAAAACGTCTTCTCCAAGAGGACCTTTGATCGGGAAAAACATCGTTGGTCTATCGTCTCTTCTTGAATTAGAACCCCACTTATTTAATTCTTTTCCTCTTCTGTATAGACCCTTTTCATCTTCTTTATCTAATTTTTCGGACTCAACAGAAATTTTAGACAATGGACTTTCATTGAAGTTCTTGCAAAAGCATAAAATATATTCATGATCAGTAACTGCACCGGAATTATCGCTGCCACCACCTTTTTTCGCCTGCCATACAAATTCAGCAATAAAATTTTCCTCCCCAAAAATTTCATTCATCAGCAAACGAAGATTATGCACTTCGTTATCATCAATATGAATAAAAATTACTCCATCATCTTTCAATAAATTTTTAGCCAGGAACAAACGTGGATACATCATGCTTAACCAGTTACTATGAAAGTGCCCGCTGTCTTTACTGTTCTTTCTAAAAAAACCTTCTTTCATTAAATAGCCATCCTCATCTTTATCTCCAATTCGTTTTTCATAATCAGCTTTGTTTTCTTTAAAGCTGTCTGGATAAATAAAACTGTCACTGCCCGTATTGTATGGCGGGTCAATGATGATACACTTTATTTTTCCGTAATAACTTTTCTGTAAAACTTTCAATACCTCAAGGTTCTCGCCTTCAATAAAAACATTTTGAGTGGTATCAAAATTTATGGATTCTTCAGGCTGTGGTATCAGTGTTGCGGTCGTAGGTATTTGTAAACATTTAAAAGCATCTGTTTTGCCTGCCCAGTTTAAAACATAACGTTCGTTATTGAAGTTAATATCATCACTAAAAGTGGCCTTCAGCTTTTCCCAATCAATTTTATCTTCAGTGAAAACATCAGGAAAAAGTCCTTTCAGTTTATTTAAATTATCGTCTTGTATGTTTAAAGATTTACAGTCCATTTGGTTATCGCTATATACCGGGTAATGTAATAATTTTTACTGCGTAAATATACAATAGTAGTTAAATGAAATTTATTAAGCAGGCTCAAAAGAATTTTACCCCAACTTCCTCTCCACAACTATCCTCACCTCATCCCCAACATATATCCATTTTCCAACTTCAGTAGCAGGGATGTAGCAATCCACGGTTAAATAATAATGATGATCGTATTCTTTTAAGCTTGACCATGCAGGCTGAGACGCAGCACGATGCTTCGCAAAGGTTTTAGGAAAGGCGTGAGTTACTTCACCCGACCCAGGGTTGCGGGTAGGCACAACGCATCTTGCCCGCGGGCTCATGCCATATAGTGTTACCTCTCCGATGGTAAATTCAATGGCGGTTCCTGGTTTTGAAAAAAGATGATCTTCCCAGAAAGGTACTACTCCTGTTATTTCAACAGTTGCCCGGAAACGTTTCCTTGTTTCTTCCAGGTCCATGTTATCAAACCATTCCGCAACACTATGTAAAGTTTCGGTTGAAAGAATAGTGATTCCGCTGATGTCCGGTATGTCCAGGAATCGCCCATTCTTATTTTGAACAAGTGTTGAAGAAATTTTAAAGAAATCAGTAAGGTAAGAATTGATAGCCGCCCCTTCAGTTTCTAAATGAAAATGATTCCACACCACATCGTTACTGTGGCGAAATGAAATGGTCTCTTTCTCAAAATCAATAGCCGATCGTAACGAATGAACAAGGGGATTTGCTTTTCCATTTATAAAATTTCCGTTATCGCCGGCTATTGCGTATTCCCTGTCATGCAAAAGACAACCGCCTTCTGTTACCATTGCTTTTTGCGAGGATACGCCGTCAAGCGATTTTATAGGATAAATAGTGATCCTGCTTACAGTAGGTTTCATGTTTATTGATATTGCCCTCAACAAAGTTCAATAAACATATTTAAACATTCAACACCTTTTCTACCTCGTGCCTGTACATCCGGCTTATTGGCAATTCATGTTTTGCAATTTCGATAGTGTCGCTGGTAAAGGATTCTATTTTATTTACGGCTACGATAAACGAGCGATGAATTCTTATAAATTTATTGGGAGGAAGGGTGTCTTCCAGCGAAGAAATAGATTGTTTTGTTATGATATTTTTTGAAGGAGTTACAATTTTAATATAATCTTTAAGGCTTTCGATATATAAAATATCATCGAGTGCGATTTTTAAATTCTTTCGGTCTGCACGTACCGTAATGAAAGTATCTGAGGGGCCGTTTTGATAATCACCATTCACATCAATTGTATCGCTTTTCTTAAAGCCTGTCTGCATTACTTTGTTTACTGCTTTCAAAAATCTTTCAAAAGAAATAGACTTTAATAAATAAATCCACGGCATCCAGTTCAAAACCTTCTATGGCAAATTTTCGATATCAACGGAAAGATTCTTGCGAATTTCTCAGCAGATGGGTCAAAAGCCCGGATATTATTTGACAGGAAAGGAAAGCCGGTTTATACTGTTATTTATTCTTCCGAAAAGACTTGCCCGGGACATTAAAGAAATAGTATGCGATTATTATAAGCGTTATTCCATTACCAGCGTTGCTAACGTTGAACAAGCTAACAGGTATATATGGTTTATAAACCTTGCAGACAGAAAAAATTATATTACTGCATCCGTTGAAGACGGAGAAATGCAGGAGATAGAAAAATTTAATAAAGCGAATGAAAATTCTTTAGCAACACCTGTGTGATTAAAAGCATCTTCAATCCTGTAGGGGTTTTTTATATGGTGTGCTGCGTGTTCAGTATTGTTGCTCTTAAGTAATATTATAATTGCGAAACCATGACTGCTATAGATCGTTAGAATCCAATTTTTTTGCGGTTTAATTTAAGAATTAAATCAGCTTAATATTTTTTTTAGGCGATTAAAATAAATTCGTAATCAACCCGTTATAGCTAAAATTTTTAACCCTCAAAAAACTAACAACTATGACAAAAGTAAAAAATTACACTACTACTTTATTGTTATTATCGATTCTGATTGGTTCAAATTCCTTCGGACAGAAAATAGGTTTTACAAACGGTGTTGCCTCCAAATTCACTTCTACTAAGATCAGTGAAGGCCTTTCTTCTTCTATGGAAAGCACCGTTCCCACCGAAGCAGAAAATGTCAATGAAAAAGTGTTAAGTAGTTTTAGTACAAACTTTCAAAATACCGGGAAGGTGAGTTGGTCTCAAGTGAAGAATAAATTTCTTGCCAAATTTCAAAATGACCAGATAGCTACTGAGACTTTGTTTAGTAAGCACGGAAAAATACTTTACTCCATCGAATCTGGTTATGAAAAACACATACCAGCAGATGTAAAAAGCCTTACTGCGAAAACATATTCTGAGTACGTAATAACCAGCGTAGCTAAAGTGTCAAAAAATAACCGTCAAATTTGGGTGGTAACTATGGCAGGTAAGGAAAATGATATCAAAGCGAGGATTGAAAATGGACAAATTGAAGAAGTAGAGACAATTAAGAAAGGATAAAACAAATTCTTTATTTAAATAAAAACGGCCGGTTCACTTATTTGAACCGGCCTTTTTATGTTATGAAAAACTTTTTTGTGAAGCTTTAATATCTAAAATCGTTTCAAGTTTGAAACTTTTAATTGCTTAAAATTCCCAGGTAATCCATGCCTTCCCATCTAAAGCGCTTACCATATCATAAGAAGTGGCGCTCGTTTGAACAAAATAATATCCACTGGAATTATTCAGTTGAGTACGCGTAAGTGCTGCGGGTCCGGTAGAAGGATATGTTCCATAGGTACCTAACTCAGTAAATATAGCCCGCCCGTCAGACGTAAAAGTGGGTGTCGCCGGTGCAGTTCCATACTTAAGTGAAAGGGCAGTACCGGCTGCATCTATAAACACAGGGCCAAAAAAATCATTGCCAGTATCATATTTCGGCCAGTAAAGCAAAAAGTAATAAGAGTCCGTACCACTTACAATTGATTTTATATTGTAAGCATCGTCCACACCATTTACATGAAACCCGTTTATGGAAATCCAATACGTACCACCGTTAGTGACAGCATATTGCCACCATCGTTGCGGCGCACCAAGATCGACTTTAAGTGGAACAACAATACCGGTAATAGTTGCTGCACCTCCACCAGCCATCAAATTAATTGTTTCGGTAGCCTGGTTCCATGTTATATTGCTGAAACCTGGAATTACCTGGGACCCATTAACAACCGGGTTCGTGAAAATAATGCCACCGGCCGTAAAATAATATCCTGTAGTAAACGTAATAAGATTTCCACTCCCGTCAAGCCAACTAAAGGTGAACTCACGGGCGACAGGATTGATCTTAATGTCGTAAGACTGTGATCCGATCGTTAATCTTTTGAAATAAGTTAATATTTTATTTATAAATAACCCTGCTGCCAACCCGCCATTGTTGTACAAAGTTTCATCTGACTGAGTAGCTCTCACGAGCGTTAATTTGCTTCCGTTAAATCTGCCGACAAGTTTTATTGTATCAGTGGTTACTGAATCGAAATAAAACTCAAAATCAGATATCAATCCTGCACCGCGGGGGCCTCCGTTTACTGTTTCATTCGGGTCGGCTAATACGTGCAGATAAGAATAAGTATCAAAAATAATTGTCGGCTGCTGTAGCGCTTTTAAACGGTAGCTGCTTTCCTTAGATGTAACAGCTGAAGCAGAATCAAAATCTGAAAGCATTTCTACCCGGTTTGCATTATTAAACTTGAAATAAAAGCTGTAGATAGCGCCCTTACCACTATCAACTTTTATAAATCCTTTCCAGCCATTTTGAGCGCCGGCAAGCTGTGTTTGATATGTAGCAAGTGATTCACTTAACCGTTCATCTGGCAACGTATCAAAAGCGGATTTGTTCTCTTTTTTACAAGAAAACATAGTTACCGCAGCGATTACAGCCAACATTAAAACTTTTCTCATTTTGTAATTTTTATGATACCTTTTTATACAAATACTAATCAATAAATGAGCGCATTTATTGCTGCCCTGCTTCGGGACTGGAGACTATAGAAGTCTATATTCCATGCCTGCTTAAAATAACTAACTACCACAGCCTCCTTCTGCCTCAATCTTGCCTTTGCAACAGCCGCCGTGGTTCCGTTAGCAGTAGTTCCTGTATAATTTATGCTATTCACATATTGGTCAAACCAATTTTTGCCGTCCACTAACATATACGAAACCATTTCGGCCCAGTCCTCAATGGCACCGGAAATAGCATATTGAGAAATAAAGCCTTCATTCTTTGAATCTCCTGGAAGTACATTTAGCCAGTCTGCTGTGTAAGAACTCGCGCTGGAGGCACTAAACTCCACTGGAAATTTAATAGTCTGGTCGAGAATATGGGCATATTCGTGATGAATTGTTCTAAAGACTTCTTTTACATTTTCAGTATCGCTTAGTGCATATCCAGGCATGCCTTTAATTCGAAATTCATTTAGATTTGACAATACTATTTTCCGGCCTCCTTCAGCAGTACCTACGATAAGGCCGCCCCTTACATAAATTCCACTACCTACTAAATAGAAAAACTTAGGGCTTATGTTCTTGAAGAACTGAAGGCCGGCTTCCTGTATATACACATTTGCCCATGCTTTATTTATAGAACTTAATAGTGGTATCACTTTTTCTTCCTTAGGGGGCACTAATGTTTTATCAAAAAACTGCTGTAGTTCACCCTGATCCCATTTATATTTAACCGCAATATTGTAGGGAGCTGTTAGGCTGTCATAAATCCATGCATCAATTTCGCCAGGGGTCCATGTATCACCACCAAGCCCGGGTATATTATCAACACTACCCAATGGATCTTCTTTTTTGCAGGAAGAAACAATAATTGTCATTGACAATGCAGCTACTAATATTGTTATCACTTTCATGGGTTGCTTTTGATAGATTAATTAATTTTTATCGTGGATTTGGTTTTAGTCCAGCAAGTGAAGTTGATTGCGGAAGCTGCAGCACTTTACGGAGATCGTCTTCAGTAAGGGTTACATCCTGGCCTCCCAAAACGCCGTGTGTTACTGGCATTTTGTATCTTAAAATATCGAACCAGCGCAAACCTTCATGAATAAACTCCGCTCTTTTATAATATAAGATGGCCTTTATTAAACCGTCCTGGATATTGCCTGTGCCGAACACGCTATTGATGCGGGCTGCCGTTATGTTATTAGCTGAAACGCTGTAATTGTTTATTCTTGTACTGGCGTATACATTCAGGTTTGCAAGCGCAGCCGCTGTATTACCAATATAGGCATAAGCTTCGGCCTGGTTAAACAATACTTCTTCAGATGTAAAAAGAGGCACCATAACATAAGCGGTTCCGATATTTGCGTTTACAGAAACTTTTAAAAAATATTCATCAATTTTCGGTACAAGCTGATGTGTCCCTTCAGCTACAGAATACAAAGCAAAGGCAAAGTTTCCGCCAGTTAAAGGGTCTGGCCTTGGAATAATCTCGCTGATTTTTGCCGCACCCACACCGTAGCGATTTATATAATAATTGCGAGCCCACAGGGATGGCGTTTCAACCAAAAGCAGGTTTGCGGGCTCCGTTGCTTTAGCGTAAATCTTAAAAAGCTCGGTGACGTCTGTAATATTTTTATAGGTTGTATTCCACTGCCGTAAGTTTGGCCCAAAATTATTGCCCGGAATTGCCTGGCTGGCATAGTAAATTACTTTTTCGTAATCTTTCTTATACAAATAAAAACGTGTTGCAAAAGCATTAGCCGCTGCCTTGTTAAAATGATATTTAGGAATTGTATAATTTTTATCCTGTATAAAAGGTAATCCCTCCAGCAGGTCCTTTTCTATCATATCATAATCATACTGCACAGTTTTTCTATCATATGGCTTTACGAAGACAGTTTCGGGTTCAGTAACATAAGGTATCCCTAGGTCAGACGAAGCTGTTGCTGGATCATAAAATTTAGCAAAGAAGTTTACTAACATAAAATGGGCGTAGGCTCTTGCGACCAGGGCTTCCCCTCTTTGAGCGCTATAAGCATCGAGATTAGCGTTTGCCTGGCCGATTGCTTCCAATGCCTGGTTTGAAGCTGCAATGGCAGCGTAACATCCATACCAATAAAATTCAGGCGAGTCCTGCTGATTTTCACGTGTATCTATGAAAAAATAAGGATCATGAATTGTATTATCATTAACTCCATTTCCAATATCAGTTACATTATCCGTCATTGTTTCTGCAAAGGGCTGGTAGTTTGCCTGCGGATAAGCAGTGCCTAATAATTGCGATATTTTTTCAGGAGAATCGAGCTTAGCCCTGTTATCTGGTTCTTTCTCCAGAAATTTATTACAGCCGGAGCTGAGTAGAAAAAGGAAACAAAAGGAAGAATAAAAATATAATCTTTTCATGTTTTTATTTTTACAATCCAACTTTTAATGAAAGAGTAAATTGCTTTTGAATAGGTTGAGCCACGCCCCCAGTATTAAAAAATTCAGGATCCTGACCTTTTAGTTTTGGATCGGAATAAATTAGCCATGGGTTGGCTGCAACAGCGGTTACAGAGAGAGAAGTAAAAGGTGTTTTTTGTAATATATTCTTTGTTACATTATAAGAAAGAGAGACCGTTTTTAACCTAACAAATCCTCCATCGGCCACACGCTCATTTGAATAATTATAATTATTGTACGGGAAAGCTCCGGTGTTGTTTACCAGGTATCTCTGATAAGCATCCAGAACGGAAGGAACATTGGTTTTCGTTTCGTCGCCAGGAATTTCCCACCTATCGATAAATTCTTTCGGTAATGCGTCAAAATCTGAATAGGCGGTTTTGAATGCCGGATACAGCCTGATTTTATTGCCTGCCTGGTAGGTAACAAAAATGTTCAGGGAAAAAGCTTTATAGTAAAAAGTATTTGAAAATCCGCCAGTAAAAGTGGGATCAACAGGCCCCTCGTACACGAGGTTGGAAATATCCTGGTCCTGCAAATAAACATTCGGACTCACATCTCCTTTTTCGTTCACAAACACTGGTACGCCTGTGAGATGGTCCAGGCCTTTGTACCTGATGGAAAACAGGCTGTTGACCGGGTAGCCTTTTGTATTGCCACCTTCAGCTTTTACAAGGTCAAAAATTATGGGTTCATTTTTAGCATTTGTTATTTCGGTATTATTATATCCAAATGTAAAGTTGGTTCTCCAACCCCAGTTATTTGCCTTTATTACGTGGCCTCCAATTAATACCTCTGCGCCTTCTGCCTTCATGTCCGCATAGTTGGCTGCCTTAATTGCTTCTCCACCAATACCACCTGTTTTTATAAGGCTTATCAGGTCGAAACTCTTTCTTTGATACACGTCCAGGCTAACGTTTATTTTCCCATTCCACAAACCTGCATCTAAACCAATGTTGGACTGATAATTTTTTTCCCATGTAAGGTCAGAATTTTCAAGATTTGCTATTTGTAGTACGGATTCTCTTTCAGTAGGGAAAGTTCTGTTTGTCGTAAGGCTTCTTAATACTACTCCGGAATTGGTAGCAGGCCCAAGGCTTGCAGTTAATCCATAACTTGCGCGGAGCTTAAGATAATCTATGGCATGTATACTCTGCATAAACGCTTCTTCATCTATATTCCATGCTCCGCCAAAGCTCCATGTAGGCAACCATCTTGCTTCCTTTGAAGATCCCAGTTTGTTTGAGCCATCATAGCGTACTGTACCATAGAAATTGTATTTTCTGTCCAAAGTATATTGGGCGTTCAGATAAAAAGCAGCGAACCTGTCAAACTCCTGACTCATTCCATAATAGGGAAAACTAGATTCTATGGTTTGCTTTAAAATACGATAATCCACAAACGGGATACCGCCATTATCGTATTGATACCCATAACCGACATTTGAGAAATTTTGACGATCAGCGGATTTTACTTGTTGTCCCAACAATACGCTTACAGTATGTTTGGAATTGAAAGTATTTGAATAGGTAACACTATTTCTCACATCAAAAGAAACTAACTTATTTTCAGTACGATTATAAAATCCTCCGAATGGCAATACAACTACCGGGGGTGCTGATGGATTATCAGGATCGGTATAAAGAAATTTATTTTTTGAGGCGATAGTGGCACTTCCATTGGCACGGTAAGCATTAGCCATATTCGAGTTCTCGGTTATCTGGTGTTCCTGTGATGTCTTTACATAGCGTATGGCTCCTATAAAATCATAATGCAGGTGATTGGTTATTTTGTAACCAAGTTCACCTTGCAATTTCACATCAATTACATTGATATCAATATAGTTGTTAGCCAGTTCATCGATTATATTAAAAGGTGCAAAATTTCTTCGAAAATATTCGAATTTGCCTTTGTCGTCATACGCAGTGAGGGTACGGCTGGTATTTAAAGCATAGCTAAAAGGGTTGATATCGAAATCCCGGTCGTATTCTCCAGACACAGGGTTACTAACCCGGCTTAGCGCACCAGGCGCCCTTTGCTGTCGTACGGAGGCTACAGTGGTAAAGCCAGCTGTAATTCTGTCAGTAAAATTGTAATTATTCCGGAAGTTTAGTGTATAGCGTTTTACATTATCTGCTATTGTCCAGCCGGGATCATTAAAAAAGCTTGTAGAAAAAAATGTTTGGGACTTTTCTGTTCCTGATGATATGCTTAAGTTATGTTCTTGTGTGAGAGAGTTTTTGAAAAGTAAATCAAACCAGTTAGTATTTGCAAGCGCAAATTTTTTAAGGAACCCGGCTTTAGCTTCGGTGGTATTTTCCAATGCAAAATTTCCATTGGCATCCGGAATGTTAATCAGATCATACATTTTTCCATACACACCATAATTAGAATTGTCAAGCACGTCTGAAGTCAATATTCCCTTACGCTCTAATTCGCCAAGTACTGACATTTGCTGGGCAGAATTCATAATATTATAATCGCTGTAAACCGGCTTTAACTGTGTACTGAAATTACTTGTATATGATATAACTGGCCGGCCGGCTCTGCCTTTTTTCGTAGTGATCACCACCACACCATTCATAGCCCGGGCGCCATACAATGCGGTAGCGGCGGCATCTTTAAGGATATCAAAAGTTTCAATATCATTGGCATTGATGCCTGCAACAGGAGATCCTAATAAGG
>JBKJRY010000120.1:0-11294 GCA_046593045.1 Chitinophagaceae bacterium
GAGAAGACGCATCGGGCTAAATTCTTTTAACCATAGTCAATGGTCAAGTCATTTTTGAAAAGAATAATCTTCCGTCTTCCGAAAAATAGGGATTGACCATTGACTATGGTTAAAAGAATTTAGCCCGATGCGTCTTCTCCTTTATTAAAGGATACCATTTTATGTTAGCTTTAGGGTATCAGGCACGAATACCTGCCATTGAGGAATGAGATTTGAATCCGAGGAACTCTACCATAATTTGTGTAAATATTCCGGCTGCTCAGTCCTGTACACAACGAACGGAATATCCATTTTGCTTATAATAGTAGGTTCTGTAAACATACCAGGGAACTTCGTCAATAACCCGGTACCATGCAAAGTCTGAGTCGTACGGTGTAGCACACCACCAGTAAGCAATGTGACCAACGTAGCCGAACTTGCCATAACGGTCACGGCTACCCCCGGGGCGGCCTGAGAATCCACTCTCGTTTGTTCCATTGCCGTTATGTGTCCATCCTTCAGGGCTTTTCATTTTTGTACCTGCAGCATCTTCACCTCCCAGAAACAGCGAAACTTCGGTCCACTCCCCATCAGTGGGTACATGCCAGCCTCCAGGTGCTATTCCCCGTGGATCATGAACGGCGTACCAGTTATACAACTTGCCGTATATAATTCCACTATCAGGTTTGTTCTCAAAATAGCACCAGGCCGGTTTGCCTTCTTTACCTGCATTTACCCATTCTTCATTAGTCCTGGCTTCCGGAATAGAATCCCCATTCCTAAAATTCCCAACGTCCAGATTTTCGGCCATCCATATTTGTTCGCCAATCTTTATGGTTTTATGAATTTCGTTAGTATTGGTACCAACGCTTTGTGGAAAGGAAGTAACCGGGGGAAGCAAAAAAATGACAAGGAAGTATATAATATTAACGCTTGCAAACATCAGTTTTATGTTTTCCCTTTTAAACATTTTCAAGTTTTTTATCCATGCATTCAACCGTGTTAGTTTTTTTATTCACCAGCAACTTTAAATTGTGCAATCATTTCCTTGCCAAGCTTTGTGCCTGCTTTATCTTTTACCTGGGTAGTTATATTTATTTTATACTCTTCATTTTTTTGAAGAGACTGTGCAGGAGTAAATGTGAACTTTGAACCTCCGTGTGATACTTTCCACTTTCCATTAACGTCTTTATTGTTTTTTGTGCAAATAATCCTGATTCCTTTTTTTTCAAGAATGGTTTTCTCGTCAATAACAGGAGCAAACTGAACAGAAATTACAGAGGAAGGAGAAACATCTTTTTTATTATTAAAAGGTGAAATCACCAGTACTGCCGGTGGAAGTTTATCTTCCACTCTAAGATAGCGGTCAAAGAAATCACTGACTAACTGGTACCTGTCCACGCCCATTCGTTCATCAAATGCATGCGGGAATTCGTGCCCAAGACCTTGCATAAAAAGACTAACATAGTTGGCATCAAGTTCCTCAAGCCTCTTTACAAAAACCGGATGTTGTTTGGTAATAACATCCCTGTCATGCTCCCCGCAAATTATTAGATTAGGTACATAATCAGCAGTAATAAATTCCGTTTCAAAAAGTCCCGCTCCCATGCCCTGCAACCCTGCCTCTATTTTTGACGAATATCCTTGCCATGGCTGTGGCTCGGGAGTGCCATCAGAAAAGCCCTTAAATTTTTCAATCTCTTCTTTTCTGCTTTCATGATGAGGATCGGAAAGACGGGTAATGGCATATTCTGCTTTGGAAATACCAGCCACGCCAATATGATCTGTATTCATGCTGTATTTGTCAGCATTGGTCCGCAGGTAACGTATAGCCGCTGTATAACAAGCATACCCATTCCACTGATCGAGTTCGAATTTACCAAAATGAAAAAAATGCGGTACACAGGGGTTAAAACAGTGCCCCATATCAACATAAACGTACCCCCTTGTAGTGAAGCCCGCAAAATGGGGAAGATAATTGTTAGGTGAACTGTTAGGGCTTCTGCTCGCCAGGTAATCTGAAAGAACGATCACCGGCAGTTGTTTCTTCGGATGAGATGGATAAACAATATCCATTTTTATTTTGTAGTCGAAAGAATTCCCTTTTTTATCTACCATTTCCTGCGGAGTTGAGACCGGCTTCATCCCAGGATATTTTGGAACGATGTCTTCATTATAGGATTGCATAATATATTCCATCGTACCATAAACAGCATGTTTATCAATTTCCCAATAGGTAAGATCTGTTGCCACCCGGTACCCTTCCGGCAGAAAAAAGCACCGGAATTCATTTGGCTTGAGATTAATGTCTTTAAGTAAGGATTCAGTTCTGAAACCATAAACAGCTTTCAATAAATCATAAAAATCTTTATCAAAATACGGAGAGTTTGCTTTAGGATCATTTCCATAATCTGCCGTGATAACAATAAACTTCTTAAGAATATAGTCGCTCAAAATAGAAAGGTCCGGTTCCTGCCCAATCCTATCCCATGCTTTGTTTTTCAGATAAACAATAACCTTAGCACCGTCAGGATTTTCAGTCCGATCACCATTAAAATATATATAAAGCGGTATTTCTCTATTGAGGGTGGAGGATTTCCATGATACCTTTTTTTTAAGATAAGGGTTCAGATCTGAAGGGTTTGCTTTTTGCGCATGAGCTTCCAGACAGATCACAGCAATTAATAAGAAGAGACTGGATGTTTTGATCTTGTAATTTTTATAAATATTGGCTAGATGCAGCAGCATATTATTTAGTCATTTTCGAAGGGTCAAAGACCCAAATAAATGAATGGCGGAGGTTTTCAGCGATAAGGATCCTCCCTTTTTTGTCTGCACAGATTACTTTGCATTGTGCTGTATTTTCAGGCCATCCAAGACATTCTAAAGAACCAATCATGGGGTCATAACTCATAATCCAGGAATTGTCTTCATCTCTTCCCCCAAGCATATATAACTTTCCATCGCCGCCATAGGCGAGCGATTTCAGGTTCCAGTACTGAAATGTTTTTCCTTTATTGATTACCGTTGAAGTAGAAGGTTCAAATTTAAAAAGAAAACCATCGTTAATGGTGCCGCACCAGTAACCACCATCACGTGAACGAATAGCCGAGGCTATTCCGTTCTCGTAAAGAGGATCGGAATCCATTCCCTTTTGAGTGGGGATTACTGCACCCGTGAACACAGGTTTCTCATCTCCATAAGCCAACCTGTAAATCCGTCCGCCCTGTAAAGAAGAATATGTTGATGAACCACCCTTCATCAGTTCCTGCTTTGTCATTTCAATTTCGGTACGATAATATGTTGAAAAATATACAGTACCTGCATCATCAACCATTAACACTTTCGGTACCCCTCTCCACGATACCCTGCCTAAATCTTTAACCCTCCATGGTGTCATAACCTCTCCAAAATCTTTTATGGCTTTAGTTGCGATATCGAAAGAAAATAAGTGACCAGCAGGATAAGTTACGCCATATATTCTCCCACGAACTGAATCAACAGCTATACAATTGATCCCCTCTCCACGGGCGATAATGCCTAAATCATCCATTTTTTTTGCTACGGGATCAAATGAGAAAAGATGACCGCCTTTGTAGGCTTTGTTTTTATCATCAAATATTTCATTGTATGTAGATGTACCACCAATAAGGATTTTCCCTTTACCAAAATCAATATCACTGATAGTTGTTTGTCCCGGAATCTTAGAAGCCAGATTCAGTACATGCTCCACAGTGTCTCCATTAGTCCGGAAGATATGGCAGTTTTCACCGCCCCACGTAGCTTTCGTACTTCCGTAAACCCAGCCATCATTTAACAGCAGCATATCCGTGACTGCACTTTCACCTCCATGAATAGGACCGTTGGGACCGTTAGATACCAAAATGCGATTTGAAATTGTATTAGCAGGTAGTGCTCCAGATCTTTGGCCAAAGCCAATGCTGGTATTAATCATCATAGTTAAACCAAGCATTAAAAAGCAGTGTGATATTGTATTTTTTTTCATTTGCTAATTTATTCCGGAAGTAATTCCATAATTTTTATTACCTGTAAATTGCTTGAAACTATTTATCTCTTTCACTCAAGATTCTTTGGCGGATCATACCTTACAAGGTATGGCCGGGTAACAACTGAACCTTTTTTATCTCTTACCAGCTGATTATTATCGTAAGAGTGGCCGAAACAACTAAAAAATACTGTGTGATTTTTGTTTACCAGTGAACCGAAGCATCCCTCAATATTTTCAGCCTGTCCTAACCAATAGAATTTTTTCTTTTGAATATCTAAAACAGTAATAATTTCCAGTGCACTTTCAAGCACTTCACCCCCATGGTTACCCGCCATGAAATAAAGCCTGTTCCATTCTTCATCTAAAGCAATGTTTGGTGTATAATGTCCCTGCCCGGGCATACCCAGCACATGACCAAAGTTTTCGATTTTATTAGTCTTCGGATTTAAACTCCATACATAGCCATCAGTTGAAATAGCATAAATAATGTTTTTTGAAGACACCACCGAGGATCGAAAGTCCATTAATTTTCCAGGGAGCTTTACATCAAGATCAGTGAACTTTTCTGTATTAGGATCAAACTTGGTTAAACCCCCGATATCGTTGGAAAAATAACAAAAGCCCTGCTTGTCCATAATCATTTCTCTTACCCGGTCCTCCACCCTGCTCATTCGCGCCACGGATTCATAGCGATGGAGTTCCATGGTTGTAAGGTTTACCCGGAAGAATTTTGCCCGGTCAACTGTAATGCCATTTAATATATCTTTTTTTTCATCATAGTACAAGGCCACAACGGCTCCATATGGAACGGGGATTCCAAAATAATCAACTTCCTTTGTGGCTGTGTTATACCGGATTAAAGCGCCGCCTGCATAACTTTTAGGAAAATAAGCCCCTGTATATTCATGGTTATAGGATAGCCCCATGTACCCCGCAAAATACAAGTTGCCTTTAGAATCAGAAACAATATTGGAATGGATTTTCCCATGACCAGGGGTTTCAGCATTTGAGTAAATGGCGCTTGCCCTGTCCAGTTCCAGTTCGGGAAATGATTTATCTAATTTGGGATCATAATAAGATATTGCAGTATTTCCAAAGCCCCAGGGCCTTTCATAAACTTCAGTTTTGTCAAACGGGCCGGTTATTTCATCCATTCCCCAATGGTCGCCGCCGCAATACCAGACTTTGCCATCGGGTGTTTCCGTAATCTTATTCCAGTTTGAATTCAGCAAGGTCTCCCCTTTCCAAACCAAGCCTTCAACTGGATAAATTTTCAAAGGTATCTTCTTTAAATTTTTGAGATTTATAGATTGACCCAAACTGATGGCGGGTATTAAGATAACAGCAAGTAAAATTGATCGTCCACTCCTTTTTATTGCCATGTGTTTATCGCTTTTAATGAATTTTAATGCAAAATTCTACGTTTGATAATCATAGTTCAACTATAATTCCACTTTAGACTTTTTTAAATAAAATTACCCAATACCTATGGGTAAAATTTCATTTTTCATTACATTCTTTCAATATTTTCTCATATATAGTTCTTGCTCTTAAATATCGTTCTTTTATCGTTATAATGTCATTAGGGAAATATTTATTCCACTTACCACCCGGTCTAATATTTTCCAGGATGTTGTCTATCCATGCTATAAAAAACTTTGCATTATCCGCACTTGCCCTTACTGACTTATTATTTACGGTGATATAGACCGGCGCGGTATGCGTTTCATGGCCCTGATCATCCATTCTCCGTGCACATATCCACCCGCTTTTTGTAAAGGCAGCTGTTGTCTCGAATAACAATGGTTCACCGGGCCTTGCTGTTCCTGCCTGAGTTGCTATTACTTTCCCATTGCTCACTAATTCTACCCTCCCGGTTAATTCTTTTATCGCCGTCCACTTTACTTCAATGGTCACCGTGCCTTTAGCTTTCATTTTTATTTCATCGCCCGGTATATATTTCCCATCTATTTTCATTTCTAAGAATTCATTGTGCCCGTTGCGTGATACCACCGTTCTGCCGGCTTTTATTCCATCTATCCATTTTTGGTAAGTCAGTTTATCCTTCACCTGCACGTAGGTCAATAAATTACCAAGCGGTTCATTGGCATTGCACGGGTAATCGGTGCCTGCGGCAAGGCCGGGGCGAAATCCGCAATTCAATAATTTATAATACGCATTTATTACTCCTTCGCTAAAATAGGTACCGTTATTCGGTGATGTTTTTCCATAAACATCTTCAGACACAAAATCAATGGTTCCTAATGCAGCTTCCACAGGATAGTCAATAGGTATGCAACAGTTTAATTCGTTTTGAACGCTGTCATTTAAATATTCTAAATGAGCAAACCCTGTTACCGCATTTTGTTTCCTGGCCCATTCAAGAATTTTATAAGGTGACTCCTCCCATATTTGATGTGCATTTTTTAATCCCAATAAAACAAGATGGCCGCCGAGCGCCTGGTTGCTGAAATTTGAATAGGTGGCATCCCAATGCCATTCAGTATCCCAATGAATAATGCGGCCGGGAATTGATTGCGGCGCATCCTGCCCGTTTACCTTCAGCAGATCCCGCCTGCTATCCTGCACTTCACCGTTGCCCATATCTGCCAGCACCGAAATGACATCCAGATCGTTGGCTTCCATCATTTCGGCAAGTTTATTTTCTGGCAATACGGTAGTGCCCTCACCGCAATTTAAATGCACATGAATGTCGCCTGTATACCAGTCTGATGGTTCCGGCTTTTTGCTTATTGCTGAAACATTTTTACTTCCCGGGGCCATACTCGTTAGAGTGAAAATACAATCAGCAGGTATGGTTGTTTTAAATATTTTACCCTTTACTTTTACATCAGCACCCCTGTGCAAATTTTCAGTATTGTTAGTGTAGTACAAGTCGACGTTCTTAATTCCCGGCAAATTTTCCAGTGACCCATTTATATTAACCGGGCTGTGTCTTTTGTTGACACCCACGATACTAACGGCTCCTGATGCTTCATCATAAAATGCCAACGTAACAAGACTGTCTTCTATCCCTGAAATTGATACACGCCTCGACCCAGGTAACACAAATCTCGAAAGCTGCTGGAGGGCATAAAAGTTTTTTCGGGGGGTATAAGTCCTGGTTTCAGGATCATAAGCGAGCATTCCCCAATAGCTAAAAGGCGATGGAGCATGATGTTCATAATAGCTATCATAACCCTCCCACACAAGACCGGCGGTAGCGCCATTATTTAAGCACTCTAAAAGGTACTCAACACATTTTGCAGCGAAATCATAATTGTATTCACCTAATTCTCCGTCATCGCAACCTTTGCACCAGTTGTTCCATTCCGTCATCCAGAAATCCAACTTTGGGAAAGCTGAATTTTTAAGCAAAGAATCAACCGGAGCATAATACCCTGCATAACTGTGCAATGCGATGTGTGCAATTTTTGACATGACAACCGGATCTTTTATTAATTCAGGGATATATTTATCTACCCCGTTATCCATACCGGCTACATCAGGCGCAACGTATTTAATATCACCCAGGCCCACGGCCTCCATACGATCTGTAAATTTTCTCAACAGGTGCGCATATTGTTCTGCCCCCACGGTTGGCCCTTCATTTTCTATGTCCGGTTCATTCATAATAGAGATCAGCCCAATTTTCAGGTGTTTTACATTTCTTGCATAATAGAAAAAGGAAACCAGCATTTCAATGTATTCATCTTCATATTTTTCCTTAACAATTTTGCCTCCCATCCACCAAGGGATTGGCCCCATGAAATTAATCATTAAGTGATCGGTGATGCCCCGGCTGTTGAGGTATTGTATCATATCCCAGGCTTTCCGAAACTTTGGTGTTTCATAGAGTTTATTATAATAATCCCAATTAAATATAAACGGGTCATTATTATCATTCTTTTCTTCCCAGTTATAAACTGTTTCCACAATTACTCTCCAAACTGATGCATGCATCGAGTCAAGCAACAAGTTTAGTACAGGTTTCAGTTCTTCACCATCCCAGGCACGGGTATTGGCATTCACACCAATACCGTCTATCCGTTGAAATTTCTTTGAACCATCAATTTTCAATGACACATTCACTTTTTTATTTATAACCTGGCCAAAAATGCTTACACTTGTTATAAGAGTTATAACTAACATAATAGCGAAGCGGTAATATGTTTTTTTCATTTAATTTGTTTATTTAAGATTTTGAATCTTTTCAAAAATTTATTGCAAAAGGTAACCCAGTTCAACGATCGGTATGCTTTTTCTTTGAAAGGCTCATAACCGGTGCTATTATTTTTTTTGGTTGAGAATTTTGCTATAATTCACTGATCATTTCCAGCAAATTTTCAATTATAGCCCTTTCTGCACCGGATTTTGCCCTGGTTGAACCTACTTCATAACCACCGGTGGGAATATATTTATTTTCTGATCCGCTTACACCTTCCCTGGGATAGGCATCATCTGTCACAAGATAACCGCTGCTCCCATTGCAATGGGTGATCATAAATGTAAATGCGTACGGTGATTGCTTTCTCATTTTCACACTTATCTGGTTAAACACTTCACCTGAAACACCTGTTAAAACAATATTTCCGATTTTAATTGCTGACAGGCGAACCTGGAGAGAATCCTCTTTGTAGCTTTCAGGCTGAAGATCATTCCCATTGTCTTTTGGCTTTGCCGGCAATGCTATTACACGCTGCAACGCGCTAATTTTCGCCGCAGAAAATACCTGGACATCTTTTGCAACATTTATTGACTCTTTGCCCAAATCTTCTCCAATGGCATCTTTACCGTAGGCATAGGAATTATTGTCCTCAAAATCAATATGAGGCCCATAAATTGGGTTGATATCACCCGAGGCGCCAATGGTAACAGGGGCAACAAAATCTTCTCCAAATTTGCCTTCCACATATCCGGAAGCAGCGCCCGGCCAGTCACCGGTAATAAGATAATTTTTTGGCCCAAGTACCACACCATGGCAAGGCCAGTTCATAATAATTGAAACAGGCTTTCCTGATTTGTCAACCAAACTAATTACACCTGCTTCATGATCACAGGGTGCATAAGGGTTTCTACCAAGAGATATATCCCCTTTACCGTCAGGTGCCCTGCGGTTTATATTCATTTTACTTTCACCCTTGCCGGCCCAAAGGCTCACCGGTACCAGCCTGGATAATGCTTCTTTAACTGCCATAATAATTTTTCCTTCCAATTCCTTGATATAGGCATCTATTGTTGCGGAAGAATCTTCACCCTTGTATACTTTGATACCCGGACCATTGTGATTGTGCGTAGCCGACAGCAACACATATTCTTTTGGTATCCCCGTTTCTTTGGTTATCTGCTTTGTTGTTATTTCCCATATCGAATTTGAAATTCCAATAAGGTCTGTTGTAATTAATAAGGCTTTGTTTACACCATCACTGAATGCTATTACCCGGACAAATAAATCATCATGTACGCCCTTGAAGGGCACATCTCTTCCTCCATAACCGCTCATCGGAATCGGAGTTGTTGGTGTAATTTTTATTTTTGCTGTTCCGGCAAGAAAAACATCTTTTACAGATGAAGACAGTATTTTATTTTGGCCAATGGATAATAACCCCAAGAACAAAAAACATATCAGTAGGCAGTATTTCTTGATATTTTTTATACTCATCATTTTTCCAAAATTTGCAACGGCATAACCAAATCATTTCTGCTTTCTTCCAATCCCTGGATCCATGTTCATCTTCTAACTATTGTTTGTGCTATTGCATTAGTACCCCAAAATAAGTTAGGGGATAAGAAATAGCTTTAGCAGATTAAGCATGTTAGTTTGAATTTTGGCAAGAAAAATAAAGACTTAAAGGTTTTCACGACAAAGCAAATATATGAGATCTCAAAGCTTATTTTTTACCCGATATTGATTATTGTATATCCTATTTTGTATTATTTTTAGTTTAATTTGGTTCTAAAACGCAAAAAGCATATACGTTATAAATATGAAGGCGAATTATAAACCCATTTCACCGGCCGAATCTACTTTGTTTAAGACTGAAATACAGCGGAACAATACAGAGTTCGAGTTCCCCTGGCATTACCATCCTGAATATGAACTTACCTATATCCAGAAAAGTCACGGTGTACGGTACGTTGGCAATAATATTGAAAACTTCTTCGATGACGACCTGGTGCTGGTTGGCCCTAATTTGCCTCATTGCTGGATTAATTCAGAAAATCAACAAGAAGTTCCAAGTGCAGTTGTATTATACATAAAGGAAGATTTTATAGATAATACATGGATGCAGAGTCATGAACTTGACGCGATACACCGGCTTCTTAGATTATCGGTAAAGGGTATAAAATTTGACAGAACTGTATCTTTAAAACTAAAAGCCAGGTTTATCGAATTGCCTTATCTTCAACCTTTTGAAAAGCTAATATTACTCTTAGAGATTTTGCATGAATTAGCTCACACCACGCAGTTTCATTGTTTATGTGAACAAGGATTTTCATATGACCTTAATCAAACAAATAATATTCGGATCAATGCAGTTTACAAGTACATTAGAGAACATTACCAGGAAAAAATAACTCTTGCTGTAATAGCTGAACAGGTAAATATGGCACAGGAATATTTTTCAAGATTTTTCAGCAAGACCATGAAAAAATCTTTTTTCGAGTTTTTAAATGAATATAAAATTAACCGGGCGTGCAAATTATTGATTGAGACTGATAAACAGATAAGTGAGATTTGCTACGAATCCGGATTTGAAAGCATCCCGTTTTTCTACAGGCAGTTTAAAAAATTCAAGAATTGCCAACCCAAAAACTATCGACAAAATTATCAAAAATTTCCAGGGGAATAAATACTGAAGCGGGAGTGAATTAGATGCTGTATTTTTTAGTTAAATAAAATTGTACCAAATTTTTCATACTTGTGAAAATTCTTCAGCGTTTTCTGCCATGACCAGTCTGATATTCCATTATCATAATCAATTCGATAAAAATTAGCACGCCATTGTGTGCCTTTTTGAGGAGGTACATTGGTCATTGGCTTAAGCAACACAAAAGGGATAAAAAATTCCGCCGTCCAGGATGTAACACTATCTTTTGAAGAGCTTACTTTATTTACATGGGTTTCATGACGTGTCTTCCGTTTACCTTCATAATGCCAGGGTCTCCATCCAAAAAAATCACCGTTGTTGTTGGGTACCAAAATGGGCAATTCATAATTTAACGGCGAAAGTTCATACTCAAAATAAACCGGTACTTTTTCATCGGTCCAAAAAAATACCTCTACTACATCTTCATTGTAAAG
>JBKJRY010000144.1:0-5439 GCA_046593045.1 Chitinophagaceae bacterium
AACGAACTTAAGCTCAAGAAATAGTATTAATGGTTGCTGGCGATAAGAGTATTGAGTAACTCATCAGGCACGGATAATTTTCTTTTGATGAATCTCCTTGAATTCCAATACCGAAAAAAACCACAATTGTTGTTAACCTCTTAATCGTCTTTTTAAAAATTGTCCCACTTATTATTATTTCCAATATGATAAGTGCAATTTCAAAATATGAGTAACGCCAATATCCAAAACCTCTACACTATTTATAATTTTACACCGCTTGCCTTTTGTAACTTTGATTCCTCCAACTGATCGTTTGTATAAAAACTGTTAGTGGCCGTATAAATCAATGCTTTATGGAGAAAGCTGTTACTTCACAGTACAGGGCGTCGCTGAAGATGCTTGTGGATGTTATAAATAAATGCCCTAATAATTTGTGGGACAATGGCGCTTATGAAAACCGATTTTGGCGCATTGTTTATCATACATTATTTTATACAGCATTATATCTTAATGAAGGCACGAGTCAATTTGTGCCATGGCGGAAGCACATAGCGAATTACAATTATTTAGGCTCGGTTAACTCTGATAACAAACCCGTTATTATAAATAGCATATACTCCAAAGATGAAATGATAAAATATGCCAAATTGATATTTAAAGATTGTAAAAAACTAATAAAAGATAATGACGGTAAAGAAAGTGGATTTGACTGGCTACCCCTGAGCAGGCTGGAAATACATATTTATAACATAAGGCATTTACAACATCACATAGGGCAACTTGTAGAGCGGTTGCACCAATCAGGTATCAATAGAATAAAATGGGAAGGGATGGTTGAATGAATCCATAATCCATGGATATACCTATTTCCATGCATTGAGTAATCTTCTTATAATAATTATTTCTCCCGTGTGATAGCTGTTGTGATCCGCAAGCACCAGGGCCTCTTTAAGCGAGGTTTGCCCGTCTCCATGTTTGAAAACTTTATACAGACTATCACCTGCATTTTCAATAAGGTCGATAAAGGCTTTCCCATCAGCTTTAATGGCATCTACGCAGTTTTTCCATATTGCTTCCGACGAAGGCTTCAATTCTTGCGGCCAATATCCGTCTGGCCATTCCGGAGAAACATGCTCAGCATTTCTTGAAAATTCAAGAATATCTGATTGGGCTATCCGAATGTGTTCCGCAAGCTGCCATATACTATAAGGGAGGCCATGCGGCCTTTCACCCAATAATGAAAAAGGTATGCCTTCCAGTGCTTTATCAAGTGATGCATGTGCATTTCCGTTTCCCAGTAGATGAATTAAATTCTCAGCGACGGATTTATTATATGCTGAATTATCTTTTTGTGTCTGCATAAAGTAAATCATTTGGTTCGCTTCTATCTTCAACTATCGAATAGTAAGTAACTACAATGGCAATGCTTGCTACAATGGCAAAAATTAAAATATTTTTCATAATAAGTTTAAATGATTTATACCAATTATTGTACCATCAGGTCCACCAGCCAACTGCTTACTCCACCGGCTACCGGAAACACCAAATGTGGCAATACAAATGGGCAAGAATTTTTTTCCATGGAACCGTATCACGTCGCGGATATTATCTTCAATTCCCATTCACAGACCTGTTAGTTTATGGAAAAAATTCCTGAAAAACTATACCCCCACGTTATGTTCACTAATAAATCTACCGCGACAAATCTTATTTGAAATATCACCTTATCTTTAGATTCTTAAATCAATTTATGAAAAAAATAATCGTATTCATTCTTCCCTTGCTCACGTTTACCGTGCAAAATGTTTCTGCGCAGGAAAAATTTGATAAGCACCCGAATACCTCTTCCAAGAACTGGAAGCCCTTGTTTAAAAATGATCTTTCCAATTCGATAGCAGAACCGGGAGTTTGGACTGTCGAGGATGGGGTGATTACCGCATCAAAAGATGAATCATTATGGTCCGATAAAGCCTATGATGATTTTTCTCTTGATCTCGAATTTAAAAATGCTGACAGCACAAACAGTGGCGTAATAGTACATGCCAGTAATATAAAAGACTGGATACCTCATTCCGTAGAAATACAAATTGCCGATGATTATTCTACAAAGTGGAGCGGGGTGGATCCTAACTGGCAGTGCGGTGCTGTTTTTGGCCACCAGGCTGTAACAAAAAGAACTGTAAAGAAAGCCGGGGAATGGAACCATTTTACCATAACCTGCAAAGGCAAAATGATCTGGATAGTACTCAATGGTGAATTAGTAAATACGTTTGACATGAGCCGTTACACGTCGGCAACAAAAAACCCTGATGGCAGTAATATCCCTTCATGGCTTAGCAATCCATTAGCTACGCTCCCGCTTAAAGGCCATATTGGATTGCAAGGAAAACATGCAGGCGCTCCCATTTATTTCCGCAACATTATGATCAGGGAATTATAACTTGAATAACAGCCATTACAGTAACTTGCTCCAACACAATCGCCGTAGTTTTGCATTAACTTTAGCTTGCTACGAAGTTTCCGAAACTTGTTTTCAATTCAAAGCATAGATATGCTTTGACAATAAAATACCCTCCATTTGTTCACGCTAAAGAATAACCTGGCGATTTTTTAAATTTGTCAAATAATAAATGTGGCATCATTTTCGTTTTAAAAAAATGATCGACAAATTTTCATCTATGAATTTAATTGAAAAGTACAGCACCTTAAAGTATTTACTTATAAGCCTAATAATATCTCTCGCCGGGGTTTTATCCGCATTATGGGTGAATAGTGGAAGCTGATTTGCAAATACACAGCGATTTGTGTCCCATCTAATTTTAATATTGAATAGCGAGAATTATTCGTAATAATATTCAGTCGGTTCCATTTACGGAGCTTACATAACGCGTAATTGAGTATTGTGGCCATGCTACATAATCCGAAAAATACATCTTCATATTATACAACCAGGCTGAGGTCTTCCGCAAACAATCATTTTTTACTCTTTGACAAAACGCCTTAATGGATAAGATGTTTTATGAGAAACATTTACAGAGATATCCCACTTTGTAGTTATAGATTTTGCCGGTGGTAAGTGCGAATACCATGAATGCTGCTATGCGTAACCCGGTTAAGAGTTTAAGAACGGAATGAGTATCTTGTAAATATGGACGATGCAGATGTTGATATAAAAATCTAATTTTAAATACGCAGTTAGTTGTTGCTTTGTAAGCATCGAAAAGCAAATAACAAAATAATACTGACTTTATTCACACACCGGGTCCCTTTGGGAAGACTCACCTGAGACGAGCACGGAGTGTATGTTTTCTTTAATAAAATATCGGTTAAGTAAGAATCTTTTTATTTTCACCAATCGTTGTTGCAGGTATTGGATTCACATTAATTTTAAACGCATAAACATGAGATATTCTAACGCATTTCGCTTGTACAAATTACTTTTTTTTATAGTGGTGATAAGTATTTCAACTGATGCGGCGGATGCGCAGGATTCTTTAATCAATTATGATGAAGCAAGGATACCACCTTATATATTACCCGATCCTTTACAATTACCAAATGGCAAACATGTTACCACTTCGCAGCAATGGCTTCAACATCAACGGGCAGGAATGCTTAAATTATTTACAGATAATGTGTATGGCAAAATGCCGGGCAAACCTGTTAATATGCACTTTAAATTGAATTCGGTTGATTCATCTGCATTAGGAGGTAAAGCAATATGCAAGCAGGTTACAATTTTGTTTAACAATGCTGCATCAGCACCTTCAATGGACGTGTTGATCTACTTACCAAAGTATGCAAAAACACCAGTTCCTGTTTTCACAGGTTTGAATTTTTATGGCAACCAAACTATCAATCCAGATAACGACATAATCTTGTCAACACGCTGGACAAGAGATGATGACCAACTGAGTATAGTAAACAACCGGGCAACAGAAGCCTCTAGAGGAAAAGATGCAGGCAAGTGGGCCGTTGAAGAAATCATTAACCGGGGATATGGATTAGCCATTGCTTATTATGGCGACCTGGAGCCTGATAATCCCGGGGGTTGGAAAACAGGTATAAGAACAACCATGAAAATAGAATTATATATTGATGAAAATGAGTGGGGAGCTATTGGTGCGTGGGCATGGGGCTTAAGCCGCATCATGGATTATCTGGAAACTGATGCAGCCGTGGATGCAAAGAAAGTTGTGATAACAGGGCATTCAAGACTGGGTAAAGCCTGTCTATGGGCAGCCGCAAATGATGAACGTTTTGCCATGGTTGTTTCCAATTGTTCCGGCGAAGGCGGGGCCGCTTTATCCAAACGTTGGTTCGGGGAAACAATAGAAAGAATAAACACTTCATTCCCACATTGGTTTGCGCCTGCTTATAAGCAATACAATAAACATCCTGAGTTACTACCTGTAGATCAGCATATATTGCTGGCTTTGATGGCGCCGAGACCTTTGTATGTGGCAAGTGCTGAAGATGACTTATGGGCAGATCCCAAAGGTGAATTTTTGAGCGCAAAAAATGCGGAATCTGTTTATGCTTTATTTGATAAAAATGGCCTTGGTGCAACGGACATGCCGCCGGTTAATCATCCCGTTGGCGAAACTATACGATATCATATACGTACAGGTAAGCATGATTTTACTTTGTATGACTGGCAGCAATATCTTGACTTTGCAGACAAGCAATTTGGAAGAGGAGTTAAACAATGATACGGCTAGTTCTCCAATATTAATATTGGAGGGTTTTGTGCCGATGATGATTTATGTCTTGTCTCTTCATATGCTGATGCGGCCAGGTAAAGGACCACTCGAGGTTTCAGCATCGGCTCAAAAGTAACTTGCGATAAGAAGGTAGTAATTTTACTAGATGCTAATAGTCTGCAGAAGCCCGCTATTGGTTTAAGGACTTGCCATTTTCTTCAAAGACTTATCACTATTTGTAATACGAACACCTTCTTTCGTAAGAGGATAATTGGATTTCGTCACACGAATGGATGCTTTCGTAAAGGACTTGCCTGCATTCTTAGTCCGCTGCGGGAGACCTGGCTGAGACAAACTTTTCTTTACTCCATATCTGCTCCATTATCGGTAAATAAAAATCCTCGTTTGAGCACTATTTGGAATTGTTCGTCCTTTCAAAATTATTTTCTAAATTTTTTATATATAGATTTATTAGAGCAATCAATTTATTGATTAATATTTTAATTATTATTCAAAACAATTTTCTAAAAACAAAGTAAAATGAAAAAAACAATCCATATTATGGTAGCCGCATCATTCTTTTTTTTGACTGCATTCGCGAATCCTGTTAACGCGCAGGATACCAGAAAAGAAATGCAAACGCTTGCTAAAAATTATGAAGATGCTTACAACAAAAAAGATGCTAAAGCAATAAAAGAATTTTATACAAAAGATGCCGTAAGAGTTAATACAGATGGAACAACAACAAACGGTA
>JBKJRY010000151.1:0-5212 GCA_046593045.1 Chitinophagaceae bacterium
TGAAAAAACCGAAGGAATTTTTTTTGAAAAGCTTATCAATATTCCGGCTATAATGAAAAGAACTCAACAATATTTAATCACCAAAAAATGGTCAACCTATTTCAGTACAAGACAGTAGTTTCAAAATCGTTTACACTTAAGAGATGAGAATGGAGTAAGATATGAAAAAAGTATTGATTTTTTTATTATTCAACTGCGCCTTAGTCTCTGCGCAAAGCCAGCCGATGCCTGACAGCATTCAACAAAAATATAATGCCGCAAAAACTTTTAGAGAGAAAGGACAGGTCATAACTAATTATGTATTTCAGTTAAAGGGTTCATCACCCGAACAACTTAAAATTTTATTGCCGCAACTCTCTTATTTTATTAATAAAAAAGACGATGCCGGTATAGGATATACCAAATTATATATTGGCATTTCATTCGTTAAAATGAGTGATTACAGTGAGTCTTTAAAATATGGTATTGATGCGCTCAAAATTTTTGAAAAGGTACAGGACACGTTTGCCTTACTTAAAACATATACTGAAATAGGCAATTCATATTTGTGGTCGCAAAACACAAATGAAAGCCTTAAAGAGTGGCAAAAAGCCTTACCCTTAGCCCGCGTTTATGATATGCATTATTACAGCCTCTACCTTAGTAGTATAGCAGATTGCTTTAATACCATGCAACAGCCGGATTCTGCTATGCCTTATATACAGGAGGCATTAAAAATAGGATATCAAAGAAAAGATTCCGGGGATATTTCGGGTTATTTAAGTAGAATGGGCGATACTTATCTTGCAATGAAACAAAATGAAATAGCAAGGGTATTTTACCGTCAAAGTATGTCGTTCACAATAAAAACCAACAGCTTTTTATCAATGTATAAGGCTGGGTTGGCGAATAACCTCAACAATATATCCCAAACATTTTTTAATGCTTCACTGTATGATAGTTCTTTAGCATATGCAAGGCAGGCGCTTACATATGCTCTTCCTGATTACATACCGGTAGCTGAAGGTTCTTACGAATTAATTTATAAAACCTTTGATAAGGAAAACAAAACGGATAGTTCCAATAAATACTTTCGGCTTGCTACAGAAATAAAAGACTCTCTTTTTTCTGATGAAAAAAGCAGGAACATACAATCTCAGAAGTTCAAGGAACAGATGCGCCAGCAGGAGTTAGAAACACAAAAAGAAGCGATTGCCCTTCAGCATAAAGAAAATATAGAAAATGCATTAATTGCTCTCGGCATCATCCTTTTCACCATGTTATTTTTATTATTGAGCCGCAGCTTTATTACTAATGTGAGGTTTATTAAATTTCTTGGCATACTGGCGTTGTTACTGGTTTTTGAATTTATAAATATACTGGCTCACTCTTATCTTGAAGCGCTGACAAATAAATCGCAGATATTGACATTGTTATTACTGGTTTGTATAGCTGCATTACTTATTCCGCTACATCATAGAATGGAAAAATGGACAATAACAAAAGTTGTTGAAAAAAATAAAGTAGTAAGGCTTGCTGATGCAAAAAAAACAATAGAAAAACTGGAAGCAAAGGTTAAAAGCACTGATGAATAAGCACGAACGCACAACATTATGCGTATTATGCAGATGTTGGTGTTCCTAAAATACTATTTTAATCTCTACGAAGCCCACCCACCACCGTTGTTGCGTGTTGGTGAGGATGGTTTTATCGCCTGGCAATCACCAATGGTAATCCATCCCTTTGGGACAATCCGGCAGAAAGGTAATAAGTGAATACAGTTAAAGCTTTATGCAGGCCTATGCATTTATCCGGAGCAATACAAATATTCATCAGCAAAATTTTATGAAAGCGGAAAGACAAATTTGGTTTTCTAAAACATTGTGTGGCTTAAGATAAATTTTGCTAAGGCTTCAAACTGATGTGGTATATCCAGGCTGCAAGGCAGCCAGCACGAACACCAGACATCGGCGCTTACTTTGTATTGTTCTGGCTATTCTTAATCTTGAAGAGGAAGAGTCGGATAGGCAAGGGCATTTCAGCCCAAGCCCTCCACAGAACCGTGCTTGCACCTCTCAATACACCCGGCTCTTCTCATTCAGTATTAGGCAGATGTTGGTGTTCCTAAAACACTATTTTAATCTCTACGAAGCCCACCCGCCGCCGTTGTTGCGTGTTGGTGAGGATGGTTTTGTCGCCTGGCAATCACCAATGGTAATCCATCCCTTTGGGACAACCCGGCAGAAAGGTAATAAATGAATACAGTTAAAGCTTTATGCAGGCCTATGCATTTATCCGGAGCAATACAAATATTCATCTGAAAAATTTTATAAAACCGGAACTGACGAATTTGGTTTTCTAAAACATTGGGTGGCTTAAGATAAATTTTGCTAAGGCTTCAAACTGATGTTGGTGTAGCCAAGCTGCAAAGCAGCCAGCACGAACACCAGACATCGGCGCTTTTTTTTTGTTCTGGCTATTCTTAATTTTGAAGAGGAAGACCTACGAGGGCAAAATGTTTTTGATTCTTTATACTGTGGAAAGTGTTAAAAATAAATTTACAGACATTACAATTGTTTATGGAAAGGTGCCCTTGTTTTATTTTATTGTTCATTGGTATATTATTCATCCAATAATGTTTTTGATTGTGTTTTTACAAGGATATAAGACTTCTGATCTATTGTTTGGCTTTAATTTCGGCCGACCAAAGGAAACCAGCGGCGTAGAACTTTGGGCAGTTTATGCTATTTGGCTAGGAGTTGTTATTCTTCTGTATCCGTTGTGCAAATGGTATGGACAATACAAAGAAAATCACAAAGAAATAAAATGGTTAAGGTATCTATGAAAAAATAATGACAACGAAAATATTTACAAAGACAGTAAATATTTACAATTACTTAAGTTAAGGGACGCAGACTCCGGAGCAAATGCATTTTCATCCAACCCCTAAAACACCAAAACCAAATATGATGGGGTAGAAAATATTTTTAGATAATTTCAATGAATAAAAACGTCAACTTTTTTCAGGACGTGACATCTGACCTTTGTGTCAAAAAAATAAATAAAATGAGTTGGATAGTTTTGATTATTGCGGGCTTTTTCGAAGTCGCCTTTGCTTACTGTTTGGGAAAAGCCAAAGAAACGGTAGGAAACGAAATGTATCTATGGTATGTGGGTTTCTTTGTTGCCCTTAGTATTAGTATGGGACTTTTGATTAAAGCAACTCAAACGTTACCTATCGGAACAGCTTATGCAGTATGGACAGGAATTGGAGCAGTCGGTACTGTTTTCGTAGGAATTATAGTTTTTAAAGAACCGGCTACCTTTCTGCGACTACTTTTCCTTACTACTTTAATATTTTCTATTGTCGGACTAAAAGTAGTTTCGCACTAAAATCTGAAAAAGCACCAGCACATCACAAGGTATCGCCGCAATGGGGTGCTGATGCTCACCAACGGTGATATCTGTCACTAAAATTGCAGTGTGGTGGAACGAACTTTGCGGTAAAAATAAGCAGTATGGAAGTAAAACAATTTGAAGATAAGAACCTGTCGCATTACAGTTATGCTGTTTTAAGCGAGTGCGAAAAACAGATCGTGTTGATAGACCCTGCGCGAAACGCACAACAATATATTGATTATGCAAAAGAGCAAGAGGCAAAAATTATAGGTGTGATTGAAACGCATCCGCATGCCGATTTTGTAAGCAGCCATTTGGAACTGCACCAAACCACCGGTGCTACTATTTATGCCTGTAAGTTGGTTGATGCACATTATCCGCACCAAACATTTGACGATGGAGATAGCTTCTCATTTGGCAAAATTAAGTTGTCGGCTCTAAACACACCCGGTCATTCGCCCGACAGCATCAGCATTTTATTGGAACATAAAGGCAAACAAAAAGCAGTGTTTACCGGCGACACCCTTTTTATTGGTGACTGTGGCAGACCTGATTTAAGGCCGGACAATGGAGATGCAAAAAAAGCAGCAGCTACACTAGCCCACCAAATGTATCATTCACTAAGGGATAAGTTAATGAACCTGGATAATGATGTGATTGTATACCCGGCACATGGTGCAGGCACCTTGTGTGGAAAAAATTTAAGCAAGGAAAGTAGCAGCACCATTGGCAAGGAAAAGCAAGTTAACTGGAGTTTGCAGGAAGCGGACGAGGAAGAATTTGTAAAGAACCTGTTAGAAGACCAGCCTTTTTTTCCTGCGTATTTCGGCTACGATGTGGAGCTGAATAAAAGAGGTGCCCCTCATCTGGCGAAAAGTGTTGCAGCAGTAAAAAAGGGTGTAGCATCATCTAACATAAAGGAACAATTGTGGGTAGTGGATGTGCGAAAAGAAGATGACTTTAAAAAAGGCCATCTGCCACATTCGGTGAACATACAGGAAGATGGAAAATTTGAAACATGGTTAGGAAGCATCATTAAACCAGAAGAGCATTTTTACTTAGCTGCTAAAGATGAAGAACAATTGCAACGTGTGCTGTTAAGGGCTGCCGCAATCGGATATGAAACGGCTGTCACTGAAGCATTGATTGTGAGGGATGGTGATGTGAAGGAAGCTGAGCTTGATGTTGACCTTTTCAAAAATCACACTTCCGATTATACCATTGTTGATGTGAGAGACAAATCGGAAGTTAAAGAGGGGAAGATTTTCCCTAATAGTCTTTTTATACCATTGGCAGAGCTTAGAAACAGGACAGATGAAATTCCTGCCAATAAACCGATTGTAGTGCATTGCGCCGGCGGTTACCGAAGTGCGGTTGCAAGTTCATTGATTAATGCAAAGCTAAATGGCACGGTTAATGTTTTTGATTTAAGTGAAGCTATTAACGACTTTACTAACTAACTCAAACATTCTTTCATAATCATTAAACCTATGTTATGCCAACATCAAAACCGGGGCTTACGATCTTATCAAAACCAAGGTCTTTGAACAATATTAATCAGGGGTGATTTTGATAACTTGGATTATATTATTCAAAACAATTATCCAAAAACAAAGTAAAATGAAAAAAACAATCCGCATTATGGTAGCCGTAGCATTCTTTTTTATGACGGCATTCGCGAATCCTGTTAGCGCGCAGGATATCAAAAAAGAAATGGAAACGCTTGCTAAAAATTATGAAGATGCTTACAACAAAAAAGATGCTAAAGCAATAAAAGAATTTTATACAAAAGATGCCGTAAGAGTTAATACAGATGGAACAACAACAAACGGTA
>JBKJRY010000243.1:0-4267 GCA_046593045.1 Chitinophagaceae bacterium
CCGGGCCTGATGTTATACCAATTGCATCCAGCTTTTTTATTGATATTCCTTCCTGCTGCAATAATTCATTCACAGCGCCATGCAAAAAAGCGGCATGCTGTTTTGTATCTGTATTAATTTTTGTACGAAGGGTTTCGCTGCCTTCAGATAGATTTATTATTGCAGTTTCAGTCGCAGTATGGATATTTAAAATGTAAGGCCTCATGAAGTTAGAGTAGCATTAAAGTTTTTGAATTCCTGTTCCAATGCGGGTGCAATCAAATAACGTTTTTCGGTAACTGATAATTTCTCTAAAAGCATGTGAACGTTATTTATTCCAATCCTTGCCCCCCATTCGAAAGGCCCAATCGGATAATTGGTTCCCAATTTCATAGCGGTATCAATCCCTTCGATCGAACTTATGTCTTCCCCCATTGCAAAATACGCTTCATTTATTATCATACTTATTACCCGGGCCGCTACAAGACCAGGTTCGTCCTTTACAAACAAAATATTCCAACCTAACTCTCTAAATAAAGTGGCTGTCTTAGTTTCATCCGTTGCTGCTACCTCATAAACCGGCCTTTGTAAGAATCCCGGCCACGCATTAATTCTGCAAAAATTTGAAGGCAAATTCATAGACTTCAAAGTATCAACCACTGAATCAACTATTACCGGTTTGCCTGAATGTCGGTTGAAATCAATTTCTGCAATATTACCTGTTAATAAAAAATACGCATCGAAATCTTCATAATTTTGGCTCTCTTGAATATTTTTTACAAAATGAAACCCGACGATACTGTCGGCAATTTTATGACTAATAATTTCATGCTTTTGTTTTTCTGTTGCAACAACAAGAATCTTCATATTGATTTTTTTGCAAAAATAGGTTTGTTGGTTGACGGAAAGTTTTGCAATTTTATCAGCATAATAAATCAAAAGAATGAATAAGCAAATCATCAATACTTCAAAGGCACCTGCACCGATTGGCCCATATAGTCAGGCAGTAAAAGTTGCAGGATTATTTTTCATCTCCGGCCAGATAGCGATAGAGCCAAGCTCGTCCCAGCTTGTAATGGGCAATATAACCGAAGAAACCGAACAGGTAATGAAGAATCTGCAGGCTATACTCGAAAGTGCGGGAATTGATTTCTCACATGTTGTTAAAACGACAATTTTTCTTAGTGACATGGAATTATTTTCGGAGGTTAATGAAGTTTATAGTAAATACTTCGATGCGGAATACCCCGCCCGTGAGACTATTGCGGTTAAGGGTTTACCAAAAAACGTAAACGTCGAAATAAGCATGATCGCATCAGAATAATTAAAAAAAAAACATTGAATAGCCAGGTTATTATAACTTCCCGTGTACACAATCATCTAATTGATGTACTTCAGCAAAAAGGATATTCCATATTACACACTGAAAATATTAGCTATGAAGAGTTAGGTGTTATTATCAACCAGGCTGAAGGAATAATCACAACAAGCCGGCTATGTTTTGACAAACCCCTGATAGATAAAGCTAAACGCCTTAAATGGATTGGCAGATTAGGTAGCGGCATGGAATTGATTGATGTGGATTACGCAAGTTCTAAAGGCATATTATGTGTGAGCAGCCCTGAAGGTAACCGAAATGCCGTGGGTGAACATGCGCTTGGATTATTGTTGAATCTTACCAATAAAATTTGCTCAAGCTACGAGGAAATCAAAGACAAAAAATGGATCAGAAACGCCAATAGTGGTATAGAACTCAGCGGCAAAACGATAGGGATTATTGGCTATGGAAATACCGGTTCTGCCTTTGCTAAACTCCTTTCTTCATTTGATCTTACCGTATTAGCCTATGACAAATATAAGTATGGATTTGGGAGCGGATATATAAAAGAAGCAAATTTTGAACAGATTTGCCGCTATGCTGATGTAATTAGTATGCATGTTCCCTTAACAGAGGAAACCGCGCATATGGCCAATGAAAAATTTTTTTATTCACTTCAGCGCTCACCTTTTTTTATATCAACATGCCGGGGAAAAGTAACGGATACGCCTTCCTTAATAAACGCATTAAAAAATAAGAAAATTGCGGGAGCCGGATTGGATGTTTTAGAAAATGAAAAATTGGAAAGCTATACTAAGGATGAAAACCACCGGTTAAACTGGCTGCTGGCTCAGTCAAATGTCATAATAACACCTCACATTGCAGGCTATACCATGGAAGCTTTCTACAAAATGGCACAAGTATTGTTGAAAAAACTTGAGTTAGAGTAACGTTTTTCAAATTTTAATTATATTTGTATATATACAACGCCTTTCTAAAAAAGGGGCGTTGTATTTTTTTTATTTTACCCTAAGAAAATTTATTACTCTTAAAATATGAGGTTATGAGCCAGATTAATTATGTAAAGAAAGAGACATTCGAGCAAATGAAAACAGAACTCCAGCACATGAAAGGTGTTGAAAGACCTGCAGCTTCCAGGGCTATTGGAGAAGCCCGTGAAAAAGGTGACCTCAAAGAAAACGCGGAATATGATGCCGCGAAGGAAGCCCAGGGAATATTGGAGGCCAAAATAAAACAATTGGAGGGCATCATTGCAACTGCCCGAATTGTTGATGAAAGTGCGATAGATACCAGTAAAGTTTCTATTCTTACAAAAGTTACACTCACCAACCTTGCCACAAAAAAACAAGTGACGTACCAGATTGTATCAGAAAAAGAAGCAGATCTTAAGCTAAAAAAGATATCTGCTGCATCTCCAATTGGGAATGGATTGCTTGGAAAGACTGTAGGGGATGTTGCTGAAATAAAAGTACCCGCCGGAATGATAAAATTTAAGATTGACGATATAACCTCATAGTGCTTCATTGGTGATTCTAAATCTTAATTTCTTGTTCTTTTTGATTTTCAGTCTAGCTAAATATTTTTTCAAATGACCATTTTTTCAAAAATAATTGCGGGTGAAATTTCATCATACCGAATTGCGGAAGATGAAAAATTTTTTGCATTTCTTGATATAAACCCTCTTGTGGAAGGACATACCCTCGTAATTCCTAAACTTGAGATTGATAAATTTTTTGATGTTCCTGATGATTATCTTGAAGAGATATTTCTGTTTGCCAAACCTATTGCGAAGGCTATTGAGAAAGCATTTGACTGCAACAGGTGCGGATTAAGTGTAGTAGGAATCGAAGTTCCACATGCACACATGCACCTGGTACCGCTTAACAATGCAGATGATTTAAATTTCACAAGAAGAAAATTAAAACTTTCTGAAAAAGAAATGAAGGCTGCGCAGGATAAGATTCTCAATGCAATGGTGATCTAAAAAATCAATCTATTATTTTCTATTTCTAATCTAAATTCTTTTTATCCTTGAAGGGTTTTGAACCAAAAAATCTTTCCAGCCGCTTAGTTTTTTTGTAGATTTATCACCTAAAGAGTTGCCCTGGAAATGGTGGCAAACTGCTACGGCAAGAGCATCTGTTGCGTCAAAATATCGCGGATTTTCTTCAAAGCACAATATGCGCTGTAGCATTTTCAACACCTGGAGTTTATCAGAGTTTCCGTTACCGGTAATAGATTGTTTAATCTTTCGTGGTGAATATTCTGTTACCGGAACGCCTGCCTGCATTGCTGCTGCAATTGCCACCCCTTGCGCTCTGCCAAGTTTTAGCATACTCTGGACATTTTTTCCAAAAAAAGGAGCCTCAATTGCAAGTTCATTGGGCATGTGATCTTTCACGAGCTCACATACTTTTGAATGAATGATCTGTAATCTTTCGTAGGCATTTTTATTGGCCGAGAGCCTGAGTACATCCATAACTATAAGCGATACTCCCGTGCCCGTAACTTTTATTACACCAAAGCCCATAATAACGGAGCCAGGATCAATACCTAAAATGATTTTTGAAGTTTTATGCAATTGAAGATTATTTTTGAAGCCTGCTGATTCTATTTAACCGCACATTATGATTGAATGAAAGGCTTATTCTTTTCAAAGCTACATGATCCATTTTAACAAAAATATCAAAATCTTATTCAAGTATATTGTTGCGCCCTTATTAGGAGTTTGGCTTTTCTTTTCATTATATAAGCAAATCAAAGGGCAGCCTAATCTTCATGAATCCATTGAGCTGATTAAACAGGCTCCATTTGGCCAGGAGGCATTTAAATTCTGGATTGTCTTAGTTCTTGTATTCGTAAACTGGGGATTTGAAGCGAAGAAGTGGCAATTACTTTTGCGTCATGTGCAGTCACTTGATTTCTTTACTGCTTACCGGTCGGTGCTGA
>JBKJRY010000438.1:0-16542 GCA_046593045.1 Chitinophagaceae bacterium
AACATTTTTCGAGGAGAAATTTCATGATAACTACAACTTTTCTGTTTCTTCCAATATGAGGACAGCTAGTATCTCGTTCATAAGGATTTTAAAATAATTAACTCAAACAGCTTCTTAAAGTACGCCGGAATCCCCTAGAGACTTACCTGTATGATCTTTGTCAGTTTATACTTTGGCGAATAGGTTTTTGGCTAACGCAACTTATGTTTAATTCGGTCGTTGGATAAGACGTCTGGATATAAAGAAGAGTAGCCATTTTACATTCCATTTTATTTAGAAAAAAAATGTCATAAATTATAGGAATTCTACGCAGCTAATACAGTATAATTACGATGCAGTTTTGCAATAATCTTGCATAGAAATGTTTTGCAGCCATAGCACAATTTATCTTAAGCTATCCAATGTTTATAAAATCAAACTCATCAATCCCGTCTTCATAAAATTTTGTAGAAAAATATTTATAGTCTCCCGGATAAGCGCATAACTCTGCCAATGGTGTCGTTTATTTGTCGCTAAGATAAAACAACGGCTGTGTGTGGGCTTCGATCTGGTGACTGAAAACCAACAAGTGCTGGAAGATTATTTTCAACAGGCCCAAACAATATGGATGCATTTAACTGAAACAGCTCCTGAAATGGTTGAGTTTCAAAATAATCTTAATGGGGTAAAAGGGCAATTAGAGAACCTATAACTTTATCTCCTCATCACTCTTATCATAAAAGTGAAACTCTGTAAGGTGGTAATTGCTGTTGGATTTTATTTTTATTTTTTGCTTGTATTTCCAGCTCCACCTAAGGCGAATTGATGGAAACCCTCTTTTAAGATAAGCAAATAAGATGGGGTGCACTTCAACAGTAAGCCCGGTGTGTTTTTGCATTATAAGATAGCTAAGGTTTTTTTCTATCTCATCTTCCAATACCAGCGTTGAGGATATTTTCCCGGTGCCTTCGCAACTTGGGCAAACTTCAAGTGTATTTATATTTATCTCCGGCTTCATACGCTGCCGGGTAATTTGCATCAGGCCAAATTTGCTTATGGGCAATACTGCATGCTTTGCCCTGTCCGGCCGCATGTAATAATCCATTTGTTCGGCAAGCCGCTTCTTATTTTCCAGCAGCTTCATGTCTATAAAATCAACTACTATTATTCCGCCAATATCCCGCAGGCGCAGTTGTCGTGATATCTCAAAAGCTGCTTCCAGGTTTGTTTCCAGGGCATTTTGCTCCTGGTTGTTACCTACGCTTTTATAGCCGCTGTTTACATCTATTACATGGAGGGCTTCAGTATGTTCTATAATAAGATATGCACCGCTTGGGAGGTTCACCGTTTTACCAAAAGAAGCTTTCACCTGGCGGGTAATACCATAGCTTTCAAAAATGGGCGAGCCATTGTTGTGAAAAGAAAGTATATCGGTTTTATCCGGGGCTATTCGTTGCAGGTAAGTTTTGGTATCGTTGAAAATATTCTTGTCATTCACCACGATTTTATTGAAATCCTCACTCAACAGGTCGCGAAGAATACTGTTGGTCTTTCCCTCCTCACTCATTATTTTACATGGCGCAACTGCTCCCTGCAAATTCTTCTGAATATTTCTCCAGGTATTTATGATAGATAATAAATCTTCATGAAGCTCAGCAGTATGTTTTCCTTCCGCTGCTGTACGCACTATTACTCCGAAATTCTTTGGCTTAATAGCTTCGATAATTTTGTGCAGACGCTTTCTTTCTTCAGAAGAATGAATTTTACGTGATACTGCAATAATATCATTGAAAGGAGTAAGGACAACGAACCTGCCGGGCAATGAAAGCTCACAGCTAAGGCGGGGACCTTTTGCGGCAATAGGCTCTTTTAATATCTGTACTAAAATATTAGGCTTGCCACTTAGCACTTCAGTAATCTTGCCAGTCTTTACTATTTCAGGCTCTATTGATGAAGTAGAAAAATCAAAACCCTTTTCCGATTTATCGTTTATCGCGATATTCGTAAACTTTAAAATAGAGCGTACATAAGGGCTCAGGTCCGTATAATGCAGGAAGGCATCTTTTTCAAAACCTACATCTACAAAGGCGGCGTTGAGCCCGGGTATTAATTTTTTTACTTTTCCGAGGTACAAATCTCCTACTGCAAAACTTGCGTTAGCATTTTCATTATGCAATTCAACAAGCTTTTTATCCTCAAGTAAGGCTATTTCCACCGCCTGTGGGGCAGCGTTTATAATAAGTTCCTTATTCAACTCAAAATCTTTTAATTAATTTCTTAATTACACGGAAGGAATAAAAATGCAAACCGGATACCGGCACGGGTAAGTAAAAGTAAATAACTTACTTCTTTTTATGTCGGTTCTTTCTTAGGCGCTTTTTTCGCTTATGTGTCGCGATTTTATGGCGCTTTCTCTTTTTACCACAAGGCATAACTGAGTGTTTTAAATAATTTATAATAAAAATGAATTGAAAATAAATTTATCATTTCATTAATGTTGCTATCTTGTAAGCACTATATTATTGTGAGCTGTTTAATGCTTTTATTCTCTCATCTACTTCCTTACTGAATTCGGGATTGTTTACAAGATGTTTACTTTGTTCGTACCACTTTACCGCATTTGCTTTATCGCCGGTAGCAGCATAAGCGTCCGCAAGCCATGATACTGCTTCAAGATTATGTGGGTCAAACGAAACAACCTTATTCAACCGGTCAATCGCCCTGTCATTCTGCCCTGAAATTACCGCACCTATTCCCAGCACCATTTGCGCCTGCATATTATTAGAATCTTTACGAACAACTTCTAATAATTGCTGGATCCCCTTCATCGTTTGCTGCGGGTCTCCGGCCATTCCCTGCCCGTAAACGTAGCAACTCCCCAATCCTACTTTTAAGTCATCATTATCCGGATCCAACTGTAAAGCTTTCTGAAATAATGAAGCAGCAGTCTCTGCTTCCCAGGTTTTTATCTCCACATTTTCCTCCCTGCGCATGTTCTCTAAAATTAACCGGGCAGCAAAGGTGAGGTTTTTTTCCGAATTATCCAATTTGGCAGCCTCACTTAAATAATAAGCATAAGGCACGAAAACTCCCGCCGAATCTTTCCAGAAAGAGGCAAGAGCATTATATTGAGTGGATTCCTGTTTTTTAAGATCCCCGCGGGTAATATTATTTTCAAGATTAGAGACGGTAATAACCTGGATGGGAGTAAGTTGTTGTTTTTGTTTTGCTATAAACGCATTTACATTAAAAGCGGGCTTAGCGGCAGGCATGTCAGCCTGACCGGCCTTATGGTTTTCAATTTTGCCAAATAATAACAGTGCAAATAAAAGGACTGCTCCCCCGGACGCTAATAATATTCGTTTGATCAACTTAAAAATCGGGGCATTTTTTTTCCCCGGGGTGCGAAGGTAAGACTATTCATTTTTCTTCTCAAAGTTCCTGTTCTTAATGTCCTGTACAAATTCTTTGGCAGGCTTAAAAGCCGGAATGTGATGTTCAGGAATCTCAACGGCAATATTTTTCTTGATGTTACGCCCGATTTTAGCAGCCCTCTTCTTTGTAATAAAGCTGCCAAAACCCCTTATATATATATTTTCTCCCTGGGCGAGGGATTCTTTCACTTCTTTAAACAGCGTTTCTAAAGTAACAAGAACATCAACTTTAGGAATACCCGTTTTTTCCGAAATCTGGTTAATTAGATCTGCTTTTCTCATTTTTAGTGATTTTTTAGAATAGAATGATAGATAAAAATTCCAATAAAAAATAATGTTTTAAAACAGGTGCATACAAATTTAATAAATCTTTTATTTTAATTCATTCTGAATAATTTACATTTCATTACCTGAAATTTTGCACTGTTTAGTATGTTTGCTGCCCATCATCAATGAAAAATAAAAAATTCTTTTCCTCGACATTGTTATCCTGGAATGTCGCAGACAATACAAGAGAAATGCCATGGAAAGGGGAAAAAGATCCCTACAAAATATGGATAAGCGAAATAATCTTACAGCAAACCCGGGTAAACCAGGGTATGAGTTATTATTATAAATTTATACAATCATTTCCGGATATACAAACCCTGGCAAAATCTCCTGAACAGTTAATATTCAAGCACTGGGAAGGTTTAGGCTATTATTCAAGGTGCCGCAACCTGATAGCTTCCGCAAAATTTATTCAAGGAAATCTGCATGGAAAATTTCCAGGTAATTATGATGATATTCTTGCCTTAAAAGGCATAGGTAACTATACAGCTTCGGCGATTGCATCTTTCGCATACAACCAGCCCTATGCAGTAGTAGATGGCAATGTCAACAGGGTGTTGTCCAGGTTTTTTGGATTAGAAATGCCTATTGACACTACTGAAGGTAAAAAATTATATACCAAACTGGCCGGGGAACTGCTGGACACGAAAAAGCCGGGGATATACAATCAGGCTATTATGGACTTCGGGGCAGTGGTATGTAAGCCGACCCTGCCCGGATGCGCAAGCTGTCCGTTGAATACCAGGTGTATTGCCTTTAATAAAAAGATGGTAAATATGTTGCCAGTCAAAGAAAAAAGCATTAAACGAAGGAAACGTTTTTTCACCTACCTGGTGGTAGAATATGCCGGGGCTTTTTATGTAAAAGAAAGAACAGCGAAAGATATCTGGAGGGGGCTTTATGAATTTATTCTGATTGAAACAAAAGCGATAGCTACCCCAAAACAAGTTCAAAAAACGGGCGCATTTCTCTCCCTGATCGGTCATAATGATTTTACAATAGCCGGCATTTCAAAAACTTTTAGCCAAAAACTAACGCACCAAACCATTACCGGGAATTTTTTTCATATCCGGGTTGAGAATCCTCTCATTGTCCGGGGGAAATATAGTTTAGTCTCTAAAACCCAACTTGAAGAACTGCCTTTCCCTAAATTTATCAATTCATATTTGAAAGATTAAAATGTATCTTTAAATTTGATTTATCGAGATTGGTTAATCTAAGAAAATACTTTTATGAGAGGCGTAAATAAAGTGATCCTCATCGGTAATCTGGGTAAAGATCCTGAAATTCAATACCTGGAAGGAAACATTCCTGTTGCAAAATTTCCGCTGGCTACAACTGAAACTTATAAAGACAAACTGGGTAAATTAATATCGCAAACTGAATGGCATAACGTAGTTTTATGGAGAGGACTTGCGGAACTTTCTCAAAAATACCTGCATAAAAGCAGCCTTGTATACATTGAAGGAAGATTAAAAACACGATATTGGGAAGACAGGGATCGTAATAAAAAAGTAGCTACAGAAATTATCGCGGACAACCTGATTATGCTGGACAAGCGTTCGGAAAGCAGCCTCCCCGGAAGTGAGAATGTGAGTGAAAACATACAAGCAAATGAAATTCCGCCCATAGATGAAGGCTCAGAAAAATTACCTTTTTAATACACAAGCGGCTGGCTGCATCCACATGTATCCATCCATATTATTAATTAAAACTTTTTGTTTTGGATTATCATTCGGCAAACTTAATTAGCCTGCATTTAATTAAATTGCTGGCTCTTACGCCTGCTGCAACTACCATACTCCTTTTTACAGTCATCATACTTTTTTTAATTTCCTTTTTAGTCGCAGGTTCTGAAATTGCTTTTTTTTCACTAACGCTTAAGGATATTAATATGCTTAAGACAAGGAAGCAACCTTCTTTCAGAAGGATTGTCACCCTTCTTGAAACTCCCAAAACACTTCTTGCGTCCATGCTAATTTCCAATAGTCTTGTAAATATTGGCATCATACTTATTTCAAATACATTAATGGATAGCTGGGTCGCCGGTCTTGAATTACAGGGTATCCTTGAATTTTTAATTAAAGTTGTGGTGTTGGCATCCTTATTATTGATGTTCGGGGAAGTGCTTCCAAAAGTATGGGCTACACATCATAAAATATGGTTTGCCTCAACAGCATCATTGCTTATTGAAGTGATCAACAGCTTATTTTTCAGGATCAGCTCCCGCTTGGTAAAGCTGAGCGATAGAATTGAAAGTAATTTTAACCCGAGATCTTCCAGGATGAATGATGAACAATTTGACTACGCCATAGACCTGCTGCCTGAACACGAAGCTACAAGCGAAGAAAAGCAAATTTTAAAAGGCATAAGAAAATTTGGTAACACTACCGTGAAACAAACAATGCGGACACGCCTTGACGTGAGTGGCATCGAATTGAATACTTCCTTCACCGATGTAAAACATAAAGTAGAAGAAATGCATTATTCAAGATTCCCGGTTTATAAAAACAACCTTGACGAAATTACCGGCATTCTTCATACCAAAGATCTGCTACCTTACCTTGATGAGGCAGAATATGACTGGCACCCCCTGATGCGACCGGTATTTTATGTACATGAAAAAAAACTGATTGAAGATATTCTGCAGGATTTCAGGGAGAAGCGTATTCATGTTGCGGTAGTAGTAGATGAATTTGGCGGCACTTCAGGAATTGTAACATTGGAAGACGTGATGGAGGAAATCGTCGGAGATATCCAGGACGAGTTTGATGATGAGCAAAGCATAAATAAAAAGCTTGATGACTTCAACTATATTTTTGAAGGCAAAACAATGATAAGCGATGTATGTAAATTATTGAAATTGCCGGCGGATACTTTTGAGCGAATCAGGGGCGATAGTGATTCCCTTGCCGGCCTGGTTTTGGAAATTGCGAGAGAATTTCCGCAAGTGAATACATCTGTTGTTTCAGGCAATTACACTTTTGTCCCTTTGACAATAAATAAAAATCGCATAGAAAAAGTAAAAGTTATTTTGAATCCTGGCAAAGAGGAACAAACCGCATGACGTGAATAAAAACCTATTATCCAGCCTTTTTTCGTTTTTATTTTCTGTAAGTGTAATAGTAAGTTGCAATTCAACCTATACTTCCAAAAAAAGAGGATATTTTAAAATTGATTTTCCAAAAAGAGAATATTTAACGTTTGACAATCCTGCATTGCCCTATTCCTTTGAATATCCTGCCTATGCGCAAATAGTAAAAGATTCTACCTATTTTGACACTGGTGATCAAAACCCGTATTGGATCAATATAAATTTTCCATCTTTTAATGGTAAAATTTTTATTAGCTATAAAACTATTGGAGGCACTTCCTTATATAAAGTGAAGACGCCCTCAGGATATAAAGATTCTTTGGGCAAAAATACCTTTGAAAACATGGTAAATGACTCTTATAATCTTACCTACAAAAATGATATTAAAGCATACTCTATTGAGGACAGCCTAATGCGGACCCCTAATAATATTTCCGGAATATTTTTCCATCTTTCAGGGAGTGTTGCAACAGCTAACCAATTTTTTTTATCAGATTCAGTGCACAATTTTTTGAGAGGCGCCTTATATTTTGATGCCACACCCAATGAAGATTCTCTGCGACCAGTAAATGCATTTCTTAAGGAAGATATGAAGCACCTGATCAATACGCTGCAATGGAAAAGCCCGCTGGGAAACCTGTCTTCAAAAAATTGATCATTCCCTTGGTACTTTTAATAAATCTGAATCGTGTTTATCGAGAATTTGATCTCCACAATATTATTCGATGCGGGTTTATTACTGACGGGTAGCCCTCCTTTTCATGTATTTTTGCATCATGATAGTGATTAATGATACCCTTATAAGTGACCGGGTGATTGAAGAACAATTTGTATGTGACCTGGTAAAATGTAAAGGGGGCTGTTGTGTGGATGGTGATGCAGGCGCTCCTCTTGAGGAAAATGAGCTGAAGGAACTTACTAAAGCATATGATGCCGTTCTCCCATATCTTTCCGCTGAATCAAAAGCTGAACTGGAGCGCAAGGGATTGTATGTATATGACGATGAATTCGGTTGGGTGACACCCACTATAAGTTCCGGTATGTGCGCCTATGGAATAATTGAAGAAAAAGGGATTGTAAAGTGTGGAATAGAAAAAGCGTACAATGATGGTAAAGTCAGTTGGAAGAAGCCGATAAGTTGCCATCTATTCCCGATAAGAATTAAAAAAAATAAATCAGGGAAATCTGAGATGGTGAATTATGAACCCCGAGAGGATCTTTGTAAAGCAGGATGTTCCTTGGGCAAAAGACTTAAAATACCTGTTCATATATTTCTAAAAGATGCGCTTATACGAAAATATGGTGATGAGTTTTATGAGTCATTATGCGCTACCGCTGCTTACCGTTCATCTAAATAATCATAACTCATCCGTTTATTATGACAAGATTTTTATCCGTTCTTTTGTTATCATCATGCATTATTTCATGCTCGGTAAATAAAGCAAAAATTGACAATGGCCTGAAAAAATATTTTGATTCTGCACATGTTGATGGATGTTTCGCACTGCTCGACAATTCATCAGGAGGCGTCACGGTTTATAATATGAAATTTGATACGCAAAGGGTCTTACCTGCATCAACTTTCAAAATTGTAAACTCACTCATAGGACTGGAAACAGGTAAAATTATTGATGAGAATATGATTATTAAATGGGATAGTGTAAAAAGATGGAATGAAGACTGGAATAAAGACCTGACAATGAGAGAAGCTTTTAAAGCTTCCGCGGTACCCTATTTCCAGGAAGTTGCACGCAGAATAGGAAGAGATACCATGCAGCATTGGGTTGACACGCTTGGGTATGGCAATAAAAATATAAGCGGGCCGATAGATTCATTCTGGCTAAATAATACATTGAAAATTTCACCTGACGAACAACTTGGCCTTGCAAAAAGATTATATTTCGATCAACTCCCCTTTCAAAAAAGATCACAGGAGATTGTAAGAAAGGTAATGCTGGAGGAAGATAATACTCTCTACAAGCTTAGTTATAAAACCGGTTGGGGATTTGACGAAAATCAAAATTCCATTGGGTGGGTGGTGGGCTGGATAGAAGAAAATCGACACGTGTATTTTTTTGTAACCCTTGTTAAGTCACCCGATAGAAATATAGATGTGCGCTCTGTTAGAATGAATATAACAAAGGCGATTTTAAAAGAGTTTGGGTTTTTTAAAGGAGAGAAGTAAGGTTATGTACGAGGTAGGATGTTCGAAGAACGATTTTAAAACCTTGACTTACTCCGATAAATCCCGTCGATTTTCCTGACTGGCCACGGGGTCGTACGTTCCGAATTCAATATTTAACACTTCCCCATAATCTTTCGTTTATAATTTGCGTTCAATCATGATTCAGTTTCAGCATATAGAATATCTACTTGGGCTTGCCGCAATTCCATTAATAACATTGCTATATTATATGTTAGTGCGATGGAAAAAAAAAGCTGCCAAAAAAATGGGAGATCCTTCATTAGTAAAACAGCTAACCATTAATTTTTCATCCGCAAAATTCCTGGCAAAATTCGTCATATTCGCTCTAGCCTTCGCTCTATGTGCTATAGCCGTAGCTGGCCTTGTAATACCGGACGGAAGCCAGAAAATAAACCGGAAGGGTATAGATATTATGTTTGCGCTGGATGTAAGCAAAAGCATGCTGGCACAGGATATAAAACCCAACAGGCTAGAACGGGCGAAACAGGTAATCACAAATATTATCAATAATTCGCCGGATGACAGAATCGGCATCGTTGTTTTTGCGGGGCGTGCGTACCTGCAAATGCCTATGACCATTGATCATGCCGCTGCAAAGATGTACCTCTCCTCAGCTTCACCTGATGACATACCTACCCAGGGAACTGTTATCAGCGATGCATTACGAATGAGCGGAGCAGCGTTTAATCCAAAAGATAAAACCTACAAGGCGATAGTTTTGTTAAGTGACGGGGAAGATCATGATAAAGACGCATTGAAAGTGGTGAAGCAACTTACCGGTGACGGTATCATTATAAATACCATTGGTATAGGGTCAGCGCAGGGAGCCCCCATCACGGACCCCGAAACAAATGCTTATAAAACTGATCAAAATGGTAATATGGTAATTTCAAAATTAAATGAAGGCGAGTTAAGCAAAATAGCTCAACACGGCAATGGCATTTATCAGCATTACACCACTACCGACGAAGTAGCCGGAAATATTAAAAGAAAATTATCAGCTATGGGAGCAACTGCCATCAACGATAAATCTTTTGATACCTATCGGCAATTTTTTCAGTATTTTTTAGCTGTTGCCTTATTATTGCTGGTAATAGAATTTTTTATCTCAGAGAAAAAAAAGATACTTAAAAAAGTAGCTGCCACCGGGCTCTCTATTTTCTTTTTCTGCACTGCTTCCTTTGGGCAGAATACCAATAATATTATTGCAAAAGGAAATGAAGCATACAAAAATAATGACTACGATAAGGCTGAAGTTTATTACGATGATGCGCAGAAGAAGGATGAAAAAAATACTACAGCCAGTTACAATATTGGAAACGTTTTTTACAGGAAAGAAAAAACTGATGAGGCTGTAAATGCATTCGATAATACTATTAAAAACAGCACAGATAACAATGTAAAACAAAAAGCTTTTTATAATAAAGGCGTTACTTATCAGAAAGCCAATAAACTTCCTGAATGCATTCTTGCCTATAAAAACGCACTGATATTGAACCCTAATGACGAGGATGCACGCCAAAATCTCGAGCGTGCTTTAAAAGAACAAAAAAAACAGGAAGATAAAAACGATAAAAAAAATAAAAAGGATAAGAAAAAGGATCAGGATAAAAAAGATCAACAAAAAAAAGACCAGGAGCCCAGGCCGAAACCTTCAAAAATATCTAAACAGGATGCAGAGGAAAAATTGAAATCGCTTCTTGAAAAGGAAAAGGCCCTGCAGGATAAGCTGCACAAAATAAAAGGAGCCGATGCGCTTAACAAACCTGATAAAGACTGGTGATCCTGCCTTTTATAAATCGTATTTTTACCTCACAATCTTTTAGAATGGAACTATATGCTGAATCACTAATTGAATACAAAAGACTGGCGACTCTTGAAGTTAAAGTGGGCGACTTGCTATTAGGCAACCACCATCCGATTCGTATACAAACGATGACCACAACAGACACGATGGATACGAAAGCCACCGTGGAGCAAAGCATTCGTTGTATCGAAGCCGGGGCAGAACTAGTACGTATTACTGCTCCTTCAAAGAGAGAAGCAGAAAATTTATTAAATATAAAAAACGAGTTGCGTAAAAAAGGCTACTCCACACCGTTAGTTGCTGATATTCACTTCACGCCTAATGCCGCGGAAATCGCAGCACGCATTGTGGAAAAGGTAAGAATAAACCCCGGCAACTATGTAGATAAGAAAAAATTTGAACAGATAGAATATTCCGATGCGGAGTATCTTGAAGAAATAGAAAGAATAAGAACAAGGTTTACACCACTGGTCAGCATTTGTAAAGAGTATGGCACCGCCATGCGTATAGGAACTAATCACGGTTCGTTGAGTGACCGTATCATGAGCCGCTATGGTGATACTGCAAATGGTATGGTGGAAAGCGCGATGGAATTTCTGAGAATTGCACGAAGTGAAGATTATCACAACATTGTATTGAGTATGAAAAGTAGTAATCCGCAGGTGATGGTGCAGGCATACCGGCTACTTATAAATCATATGACGCATGAATTCGGATCATGCTACCCATTGCACCTCGGTGTCACAGAAGCAGGTGATGGAGAGGATGGCCGCATAAAATCTGCGGTAGGAATCGGCACATTACTTGAAGATGGTATCGGGGATACAATTCGTGTATCCCTGACAGAAGATCCGGAATTCGAAATACCAGTTTGTAAGGATTTAGTAAAGCGCTATGCTAACGTCGGTGCCTCAACAACTCCTACTTTACCTGAAATCGGCAAATTACTCTATAACCCTTTTGAATATAAACGAAGAGAAACATTTGAAGTAAGCAATATTGGCTATAAACATACCCCCGTTGTAGTAGCGGATCTTAGTAAACTTGAATCGATTGATACAACAAACCTGGAAGCAATTGGATATTCCTACAAACCGAACACTGATAAATGGCATATAGGTGATGCGGCCGCCGATTATATATTTTGCAAAAAGGCACTGGCTTTTGAACTTCCCGGTACTTTAAAGGTTTTGTTGTTTCATGAGCAATGGTTGTTGGCAAATAATAAGGAAAAATACTTCCCACTTTTCGATGCTGGTCAATACTTAGATGAATCAATTACAAAATCTGCGTCTGTCAATTTTGTAATGGTTGATCGTTATAATGAAACTCCGACAACTGGTTTAAATAAATTGTTTGAAAAATTAAATACAGATAAAACTGCCGTAATCTGCCTTAGCTCAACAAATAAAAACAGCATGCAAAGCCTTCGCAGAATGTTTGTTGAACTGGTAGAGTTAGACATAAAAAATCCAGCAATAATTATTTGCGACAGCAATCATTCTGTCCTTGATGAAAGCCTTATTCATTATGCGGTTGAAGCAGGTGCATTATTAATTGATGGATTTGGTGATGGTATTTGCTTAGGTTATCATTATGGAAATAATGAGATAGGATCACAAACAAAATTGCTTAATAGCATTGCCTTTGGAGTACTGCAAGCTACGCGTACCCGAATTTCCAAAACAGAGTATATAAGTTGTCCCAGTTGCGGAAGAACGCTGTTTGACCTCCAGGAAACAACCGCAAGAATCAGGGCGGTTACCAATCATCTAAAAGGTGTAAAAATTGCCATTATGGGTTGTATAGTAAACGGGCCAGGCGAAATGGCTGACGCTGACTTTGGATACGTGGGAAGCGGACCCGGAAAGGTAACGTTATATCGTGGCAAAGAAGTTGTAAAGAGAAATGTGGCCAGTGATGTTGCCGTAGATGAACTAGTAAATTTAATAAAGGAAAATGATGCGTGGGTTGAAGCTTGAATCGAAGAATAAATCAATAAGCAACTCCTAAAACCTCCTGGTTTTCAAAATTAGGAGGTTTACTTTTTTTACTGAATTTTATTTTATAAGAAAAATCATTTTAAATATTTAAAGGTAAACATGCAGACAGATTTTTTAGTGATAGGCTCGGGTATAGCAGGGCTTACTTATGCCTTGAAGGTGGCGCAGGATTGCCCTGATAAAGTTGTAACTATTCTCACTAAAACTGTGAGTGATGAAACCAATACAAAATATGCACAAGGCGGTGTAGCCGGAGTTACTGATTTTGATAATGATAGTTTTGCAAAACATATTGAAGACACCCTGATAGCTGGCGATGGTTTGTGCGATCCTCATATTGTTGAAATAGTTGTAACAGAAGGTGTGGAAAGAATTGATGAAATAATAAGTTGGGGTGCTCATTTTGATAAAGAACATTCCGGCGAATATGCCCTGGGAAAAGAAGGCGGCCATAGTGAATCCCGCATTCTTCATCATAAGGATGTGACAGGGAAAGAAATAGAAAATACATTGCTGGCAGCGATCAATTCCAGGCCTAATATAAATTTAATCAGCCATTGCTTTGTAATAGATATTATTACCCAACACCATCTCGGTTATCTTGTTACAAAATCAACCCCGGATATTGAATGTTTTGGCGTGTACATTCTAAACATGGTTTCAAATAAAATAGAAAAAATACATTCTAAGATTACTTTACTTGCCACGGGAGGAAACGGACAGGTTTATAGGACCACCACAAACCCGTCAATAGCTACAGGTGATGGTGTAGCAATGATGTACCGCGCAAAAGGAAGAATTGAAAACATGGAGTTTATTCAGTTCCATCCAACTGCTTTGTATGAAGCCGGTGTAAGTGGCCAGGCATTTCTGATCACGGAAGCCGTAAGAGGAGATGGAGCTATTTTAAGAAACCATAAAGGGGAAGCATTCATGGAAAGCTATGATGAAAGAAAAGATCTCGCGCCACGCGACATAGTCGCCAGGGCCATAGATAATGAAATGAAAATTAATGGTACGGAAAATGTTTTTCTCGATTGTACACACATGGACATGGAAAAGTTTTTCCATCATTTTCCAAATATTACTGAAAAATGCAGTTCTGTAGGTATAGACGTTTCAAAGCAATTTATACCGGTTGCACCAGCGGCCCACTACAGTTGCGGTGGTATTAAAACAGATGAATGGGGCAGGTCGTCAATAAAAAATTTATATGCCTGCGGGGAATGTGCCAGCACCGGTCTCCATGGTGCAAACAGGTTGGCCAGCAATTCGCTGCTGGAGGCAATGGTGTTTGCTCATAGGTGTTACCTGGATGCTCTTCAGAAAATTAATTTGATAGAATTTAATGATTTAATACCCGGCTGGAATGCAGAAGGAACAACAGCACCAAAGGAAATGATCCTTATTACACAAAGCGTAAAAGAAATTCAACTGCTTATGACAGATTACGTTGGTATCGTGCGTACAAATGTGAGACTTGAAAGAGCAATGAAACGGCTGGACCTGCTACACGAGGAAACGGAACAGTTATATCAGACTACCTCTGTCTCCCCGCAGCTTTGCGAGTTGCGCAATCTTATCACCGTTGGTTACCTGATTGTTAAGGAAGCGCAGTTAAGGCATGAAAGCCGCGGACTTCATTATAACACTGATTATCCCAATAAAGATGAACTTGTGCAAAATATAGTTTTGTAAAGAGACCTAATTCAACATACTGGCTTCCTTTTCTGACCTGATATTTTCGTGCTCTTTTATTTTATCCCACCCCCCATTTATATTACGCAGGTTGTTGTATCCCTGTCTTTTTAACAAGGAACAGGCAATCAAACTCCTGTATTCGCCGGCACAATGAATATATAGATTTTGAGTTTCTTCCAATTGTGCTATCAGTAGCAGGTCCGTCATATCGGCCAGATTTAAATTAATTGCATCTTTTACATGCCCTTCAGCAAATTCATTAGGCTTGCGTACATCAATTACCTTTAAGTTAGGATCATAAGGCAGATCCACTGCCAACTCATCCACATCTACATCTATAATTATGTCTATTTGTTCGCCTGCATTTTTCCATGTTTCAAACCCGCCTTGTAAATAACCTTCTACGTTGTCAAATCCTATACCTTCAAGCCGGATAATGGTTTCTTCTTCCATTCCATGATATGTCACAAGTATTATTTTTTGATGAAAGGGCAGCAGGTTGCCGGACCATTCAGCAAACTGCCCTTCAAGTCCTATAAATATAGAACCTGGTATAAATGATTCTTTAAAATCATCTGCATTCCTGGTGTCCAGAATTATAACATCTTCATTTATCTTAGCCTTAAATTCCTGCAAGTTTAATGTTTTCATAACCTTCTATTTTACTTCATTAAGATTGTGATAGCCGTCCTTATAAATTTTTAGATTTACGGCAAAATATTCAAAATATTATCAATCCGCGTGCACCTGGCTTTCAATAGCTAAATTTAATGTAAGCATTCTTTCCTTTCGAAAACTTCAAATATTCATCAGAGTTCCTTAATGGATCTACGACTATTGCCTCGCCGTCGCTCTCAATGAAATAGGCTGATTCGGTTGGACAGTGTGTATAATTTTGTTGTAGGTACATATAATCATTTTATCAAATAAAATATAATTCAATATGTTATTAAAAGAATAGTTACAAAACTACCCTGATATTACATTTTGCAAAAGTAAAATAAATAAAAAAAGTGGCTAAAACTCCCTGGACGTTGTATTTAACCGAATGTTAACCAAGGAGCTTTTTTACGAAGTCGTTAATGGCATCCACCCTTGATGAGTTGATAGAATAAAAAATGAATTTGCCTTCACGTTCTGTACCAACAATTCCCGCTTTCCTTAATATTGCAAGATGCTGGGAAGCAACAGATTGTTCAAGTCTTAATATTACATAAAGCTGAGTCACAGTAAGCCTTTTACTTTCATAAATTGTTTTGATAATTTGTTGGCGCAGCTTATGATTAAGCGACCGCAGTACCATGGACGCCTTTTTAATATTATGATAATCGATACTAAGTGAATGTGCATTTTCTGTGCCTTGCTCCAGGGGATTTACATTTCGGATCGGCTCGGAAAAAGTCATAATTAAATAATTTTAAGTAATCTGTATTGATATTATAATACTGCAAAGATACATATAGCAAAGAAAAATTTTATTTAAAACCGGGGCAAAATCCAAATACGTCTTATACGGTTATAAATGAACTTTTTTTAGTTAGTATAAAATTCTTTTATATATAAAGGTTGAGCATAGGGTATGTTTTCGAAATCTGATCTTTGAAATTTATTCCATGAAATTTGAGTGAGTATCTCAGGATTAATTCCCGTATCAACAAAGTTTAAATCAGGTAAGTTTGCCAGGCTTTGAAATTTTTTGCTGCCGCTTCCCGAAAAAATTATTTTAAATGTCTTTAAATAATCTTCATAGGAATTTTCTTTTAGGATTTTGGCTGCAGGAGGCTCAATTTCATTCATATCAAATGCATACACGGCAGCGTAAACTTCCATCCGTCTTGCATCAATCATAGGGCAATATAATGCATCAGCATCCTTTACAAAATAGGCAGCCGAACTTGCCATAACTTCAAGAGTAGTAAAGGTAATGAGCGGAATACCTAGGGCATAGCAAAAACCTTTCGCCGCCGCCAATCCCACTCTCATGCCTG
>JBKJRY010000031.1:0-8900 GCA_046593045.1 Chitinophagaceae bacterium
GTAAATGATGAATTGAAAAATATTTGCCAGGTAGAACATACCCGGCACAGGAGTATTGCAGGCTTTATTCTAAACATTATGAGTGCCATCGCAGCATACTCATTCTTCCCCAAAAAAACTTCTATCAAAATTGATATACAAGAAACTAACCCTTACCTTATCGAACAATTAAATCAACCAAAATTAATAGCCGCTTAAACCGAACTCAGGTAAATAATATTTAGATGCGTTTGCCCTGAAATAAATTTTATCAAAGCCGCCCTAACCGATTTAAATGAGTAATTAATACAGCTTTCAGATTTTTATCTTCATAGAAAAACAACCGATATTTGCAGACGTTTAATATTATATTTCCTAATTATTATGAAAGATTTTTCCTACATCACTAATTCTCATCCTGCGTACATAGAGAGCTTATATAGTGATTTCTCAAAAGATCCAGACAGCGTAGACATCGAGCTGAGGAAATTTTTTGAGGGATTTGATTTTGCAGTTTCCGAAACGAACGGCAAAACCAATGGCACAGCAGTTGTGGAAATTCCGCTACAAAATATCCAGCTTGATAAAGAATTTTCAGTTTATCAGCTAATTCTCGCCTACAGAAATAAGGGGCATTTGGTTGCTAAAACCAACCCCATACGCGAAAGAAAAGACAGGCATGCAAACCTGGATCTTAAATATTTTTCGCTCGACGAGAAAGATTTGCAAACAGAATTTATTGCCGGCAAATTTATTGGTTTAGGAAAAGCAAAACTCCAGGACATAATAACCCATCTCAGAAAATGTTATACACAGTCAGTTGGTGTAGAGTTTGGTTCATTAAATGATAGCAAAAAGATAAATTGGATAATTGACGCTGCTGAAAATAAAATGGTGGCGACTATTCCACTTGATCAAAAAAGAAGAATCCTTCAAAAACTGAATGAAGGCGTAATGTTTGAAAAATTTCTTCACACAAAATATATTGGACAAAAAAGATTTTCACTGGAAGGTGGTGAGAGTACCATAGCTGCATTGGATGCAATAATAAATACCGCGTCAGAAAACGATGTTCAGGAAGTTGTAATAGGAATGGCCCATCGTGGCAGATTAAATATTCTCGCGAATATTCTAGGGAAAACGTATGAACAGATATTTACTGAATTTGAAGGAAATGCAATACAAGATACAACAATGGGAAGCGGAGACGTAAAATATCATATGGGTTTTAGCAGTGAAATAGAGACTTCTGCAGGTAAAAGAGTTCATCTTAAACTTGCACCTAATCCCTCTCATCTCGAAGCGGTAGATCCGGTAGTGATAGGCTTTGCCAGGAGCAAAGCTGATGTAATTTATGAAAGCGATTACGATAGAATTTTACCTATTTTAATTCACGGAGATTCTTCATTAGCAGGCCAGGGAATAGTCTATGAAGTTTTGCAGATGAGCGGATTGGAGGGATATTATGCCGGAGGTACTCTTCATTTTGTTATTAACAACCAGATAGGATTTACAACAGATTTTGATGATGCACGTACATCAGATTATTGTACTTCCGTAGCTTCCATGATAGAGGCCCCTGTTTTTCATGTGAATGGCGATGATGTGGAAGCTGTAGTAAAAGCATCTCAAATAGCGATGTTGTACCGGCAGGAATTTAACAGCGATATTTTTATTGACATGGTTTGCTATCGCCGCCATGGTCATAATGAAGGGGATGACCCAAAATTTACTCAACCCGGTTTATACGCATTAATTGACAAGCAGCCTAACCCACGGGAGGTATACATTAAATGGCTCATGCTGCATGGTGAAAATGGCACATCTGAACTTGCCAAGGAAATGGAAAAAAAATTCTGGAGCGACCTGCAGGAAAGACTGGATGAAATAAAACAAAATCCTCTTCCATATAATTACCAGACTCCGGAAATGTGGTGGCAAAGTCTTAGAAAGGCGACATCAGAAGATTTTGAATCGTCGCCCATAACCGCAATTTCAAAGGAAGATGCGGAAACGCTTTTCAGAAAAATAATGAAATGGCCCGAAGGATTTAAGCCATTGAGAAAAGTTGAAAAAATACTCCAGGATAAAATTAAATTATTTGAAGGCGAAAATAAACTTGACTGGGCAACCGGAGAATTATTAGCCTATGCCAGTATTTTAAAGGAAAATAAAGATGTTCGAATGAGTGGACAGGATATCAGGCGGGGCACATTTAGCCACCGTCATGCTATATTGCGGGACGAAAATACCGATGAATTTTATAACCGGTTGAGTAGCATTTCAGAAAAGCAGGGAAAATTCAGGATTTACAATTCTCTGTTAAGCGAATATGCAGTCTTAGGTTTTGAATACGGATATGCAATGGCAAATCCAAATACATTAGTGATATGGGAGGCGCAGTTTGGAGATTTTGCAAATACGGCTCAATCAATTATTGACCAGTTTATAACCTGCTCGGAACAAAAATGGAGAAGAATGAACGGCCTTGTTTTGTTGTTACCGCATGGCTATGAGGGCCAGGGACCTGAGCACAGCAGTGGTCGTATTGAACGGTTTCTTCAAATGTGTGCAGAATTGAATATTGTTGTTACTAATATTACTACAGCCGCAAATTTGTTTCATTGTTTAAGGAGGCAAATTGCATGGCCTTTCAGAAAACCTTTAATTAATTTTTCTCCTAAAGCAAACCTAAGGCATTCGGGAAGCTACAGTAGCCTACAGGAATTTACATCTGGTGGATTCAAAGAAATAATTGATGACCCAACTGTGGAAAAACCTGGCACTATTACAAAAGTTTTATTCTGCAGTGGAAAAATTTACTTTGACCTTGCAGAAAAAAAGTCAAAAGATAAAACTAATGATGTAGCTATCATACGGATGGAACAATTATATCCTTTGCCTGAAAATCAGCTTTTGAAGTTGGCAGAGAAATACAATAAAGCTATTTGGTATTGGGTTCAGGAGGAGCCTTTAAATATGGGGGCGGCATCCTATCTGCGCATGAATTTTACTTCAATAAATTATGGGATTATCGGCAGGTCACCAAGTGCTGCTACAGCCACGGGATTTTCAAAAATCCATAAACAGGAACAATTAGAAATAATAAATACCGCCTTCAGTATATAAATCTTACCAGATTTTATAGATCACTTTGCGTATTTGATAAATCCATTCTTGTTGATCCTATTTAATTAATTACCCTGGAAAGATTTATGAAGAATATATAGCAGCATTTGTTCAATAATACATAGTGGGTTTGGCCGGATAAAATAAACTTGATATTAATCGAAAATAAAAAGCCGGAACAAATCTGTTCCGGCTTTAGATGAACTGTACTAAACATTATTGTTTTAAGAGGGAAATAGTCTGAATGTCATTGCCACTATTTACTTTTATCAAGTATGAACCACTTGCCAATCGAGACAGATCAATTCTTTTTTGATTTAATCCTTTGTATCCGGCAAATTCGATTTGTTGAACAGTTTTTCCCGAGGCATCAGAAATACTCAGAATTATATTTGCTGGATTATCGATTTCAATACTCGCGTTACTAAAGTTTTTTGCGGGATTGGGATAAAGATTTACGCCAAAACTTTTACTGGTTAGTCTGATACTCCTCACTTGGCTGTAAGTAAATTTCCCATCTTTATCAACCATTTTAATTCTGTAAAAAATTACACCGTTAGATTTTGTTTTTCCAATATCTATATCGTTAAATGTATAGGAACCTGTCGAGCCGGAATTAAGGTTTACTTCTACACGGCCAATTTTTGTAAAATCAGTTCCTGTGAAACTTCTCTCTAACTCAAAATAAGCTGAATTAGCATCCTGATTTGATATCTGCCAGGTTAAAATGCCATCCATATTATTTCGGACAGCAGAAAAATTGGTCAGTATTATCGGGAGTACAACATTGGCCAAGGGTACGTAAGAGTAGCCGGTGTATGCCGGGAGTGTACTATTTACAGCACCTGTGCCATAAAATGAAGAGGTCGCATTCGTATTTTCATTCCCACTAACCTCAATATAAAAATTTAAGTTTGTACTTGTTCCACCGTTGGCAACTTGGGCCAATCTTACATCAGACATCTGGCCGTTAGCGCCCGAAAATTCAACTTCAAGTGCATCTATTTCAGTTCCCGAGGTAAAAGAATAAACCGGGGAACCACTGGTAGTTGCGGCAAATAAATAGTTGTAAAACCCGCCCTCATCGTCAATCTGGGTTAAATAATTCCCGGTTGGAACATATGTATTCAAAGGATTCGATTTTATGGTGACAGTCGGCTGGGGGCTTATCGTATTAGGTACCTGTATTGTAAACTGCAAATTGGTAATCTGGCCGTTGAAAGTGGCACTTGATTTAATTGCTATCATTGCAGAAGTTGTACTACTACCTGGTTTGATTGTACCCGTAAACAATTCCCCAAGCATTTGGCCAAACGAAGAGCTAAAACAAGTAATAATCAGAATTACTGAAACGTAAATTTTTTTCATAATTTTTTTAATTTGGTAATTCTTGTGATTTTACTGTTAATTCCCCACTCGATAAAACAGTTGATAAAAAGAATGCCCTGTCATTAGAAGGCCCCTGGTATTTCACCTGGCCATTCAGGTTAATATCAGCGCGTTGATAACCATTCTTTGTACCAAGTTCATTATTGAGAAGAGTAGAAAGAACAACAGCCCTGTCATTAGATGGCCCCTGGTATTTGCTTTGTGCGTTTCCATTTGCATCTCCTGCCCAAAGCAGGTTTTTACCAGATGAAATCATAAAGGCTGCACTGCTTCCATACAACTGCGCATCTGTTGCTGTAGCAAAGTCTACGAGCGGTGCAGTAGATTTTGTCTCAGCCAAAGATGGTGTTAATGTTCCGGGATTAGTACTTAATCCCAAATGATTTCTATGCCTGACAGCAATTGTATAATTAGCAGAAGGAACGTTGTTAAAAGTGACCGGGCTCACTCCATCGATATCTACAATGTCCCCATCCCTTTGAACCAAAGCGCTTCTTGTTTGCAACACGGTATTTCCGGGAGATACAGTTATACTTCTTAGCTCCAGGAAAACCCAGTCAACAATATTATCATTAGTAAATGCCAGGTTATTAAATACGCTGGCTGCTGCTACTTCAGCAACTGAATTTGCAACATGAGTAAATTGAGAACTATATGGAGCTGTTCTGTATGGATCGGAAAGTGGTATCAGATTGGTTGGAGTTCTGAGAGCATCACTCATCATGCCGGTAGAAGTATTATATGCCCCTTGTAAAAAAACTTTTGCTTTTAGAAGATCAAATTTATCCATTGCTGTAAGTTCACCCGATGCAGCTGTAACAGGCGCTGAAATTTGATTACTTGAAGTACTGTGTGTTTCACTTGCTGAGTTCCAGTCCGTGCCATTGAAATAATATCCTCTCAAGTTCGCTTCAGTTCCACCTGCTATATCAGAAGCATCTATATATTTTCCTTTTAAGGTTACCGTCCCTGTAATACCCGTTTTTGTAACAGGCCAGTAAACAGAAATGTAGTCTGATATTTTCGGTGGTTTATTTGGGTCTGAAGTAGCCAGTACCTTTACTCCAACTTTGGCAGTGCTATAAGTTCCTGATGTGGTTAAAAAAGCAGGACGATAACTGGTGCCAGCTCCAAGAGGAATTTCATCAGAAGAAAGATTTGCAGTTACTTCCTTAAATACCTGGCCTGTGCCAGTGGTTTCCAGGAATTTGTTTGTGCCCGTTCCGGAGAATGTTGTCACATCTGAAAGAGTGAGATTAAAATTGGCTGTTTTAATTTTACCATTGGTAAAAATAAGGGTGGTACCAATTCGCGTATTTCCGGTAAGGGTTACATTCGAAGCATTATCAATTTCCAGAACGGGGATTGTAAAGCCATTCATATTTAAATTTTGATTGGCACTTCCCTGTAAAAGAATTTTCCCGGGACCTAGAATATCTGTAGTGCCGGTAACATCGCCCTGGACAGCAATGACAGCTCCGGATTGAATAAAAAGCTGTGCACCATCTACAGTAAGCTGAGCTTGTGCTGCGATGTGCGAAATTGTAGCGGCGATTGTAAAAAGATAAGTAAAGTATCGTATCATACACTTAAATATGTGATCTAAGCTAATAATTATTAAAATTATCTTTTAAAATTAGTTATAAAAAATAAACATTTTTCAATTCTGTTTATAAATACTGATTTGACATTGTCATGAAGCGAAGCATTTTCGGTGGGTAAATGGATGTAAATAATTCCGGGGTGAAACTTGTTTTGGTTTCTTCAAATATCTTTGTAAATTTTTTTTTATAGCAAGGCTTATACTCTGCCTTTGCGCATTTCTCATTTTAGCTTAGGTTTGTAAATCTTAAAAACAATTCATGGCGATAGAAATAAAAGTTCCTTCAGTTGGAGAAAGTATTAATGAAGTAACACTCACTAAATGGATAAAGCATGATGGCGATTGGGTAGATCGTGATGAAGTTATTGCTGAGCTGGAAAGCGAGAAAGCTACATTTGAAATTAATGCTGAGCAGCAGGGAATTCTGCATACAGTGGCGAAAGAAAATGACACACTCAAAATAGGAGACGTGGCGTGCACTATTGATGACAAAGCTGAAAAACCTGCTTCAGCAAAAAAGGATAATGGAACGGAACAAAAAGAGGCGGGTGCTGAACCCGCAAAAGCTGGATCGAAATTAAGCCCGGTAGTATCTTCTGAAAATAAACAAATTGAGAAGGATTCATTTAAAGATGTAAAAGCTACACCGGTTGCTGCAGCGATCCTGGCAGATAAAAAAATTGATGTAAAAAGAGTTACTCCTACAGGTTACAATGGAAGGATAACGAAGCATGATGTAATGGATGCGCTTTCCAATCCTGGCAGAGCGCAGGGTAAAGAATTATTCAGCCGTGAAGAAAGGCCTGAAAGGATGAGTAACCTGCGCAGGACTATTAGCCGCCGGTTGGTTGAAGCAAAAAACACAACCGCAATGCTTACCACTTTCAATGAAGTGGATATGAGCGCTATCATGGAGTTAAGAACAAAATATAAAGAGATATTTAAAAAACATCATGAAGTAAATCTTGGCTTCATGAGCTTTTTTACAAAAGCCGTTTGTTTTGCTTTGCAGGAATGGCCGGCGGTAAATGCACGCATTGATGGGGACAATATCGTTTATCATGATTATTGCGATATTTCTATTGCGGTGTCTTCGCCCAAAGGTCTGGTTGTTCCTGTCATAAGGAATGCAGAAAGCCTTGGTATGGCTGATATTGAGAAAGAGGTCGTTCAGCTTGCAACAAAGGCGAAAGAAAGTAAACTCACTATTGAAGAAATGACAGGTGGAACTTTTACAATTACCAATGGCGGCATATTTGGCTCGCTAATGAGTACCCCGATAATAAATATTCCTCAAAGCGCTATTTTAGGAATGCATAATATAGTTGAACGTCCCGTTGCAATCAAAGGGCAGGTTGTTATTAAGCCAATGATGTACGTGGCTGTAAGCTATGATCATCGGGTAGTTGATGGCCGTGAATCGGTAAGCTTTCTGGTAAGAATAAAAGAAATGCTTGAAAATCCTGAACAACTATTGTTTGGGAAAGATCCCATAAAAGCTTTGTTGGAGCTTTAACCCTTATCAAACCTAATTAACGTTAATGGATATTCCACGAGAAGATTTTTCTAAACCTCCCGCTGGAAAACACTTTCAGAGATACCTGGACTTTGCCGGTTCTATTATATTTAAGTATAATGGAATCGTCCCCTTTCATCTTTATCTGCGAAAATATTTTTCATCTAATAAGAAACATGGCTCGAAAGATAGAAAACAAATAATTGCCTTATGTTATAATTATTTTCGGTTAGGCCTTGGCGTTAATGCAAGCTATAGTATGCTGGATAAGTTCCTGCTGGGAATTTTTCTATGTGAGTCAAATCCTTCTTCCATGTTGGCACTTTTTAAACCACAATGGAATGAGGAAATCAGCAACGAGTTAATTGATAAGATTAAGATTGTAGAAAATGATTTTGATTCAAAAAATATTTTTCCATTTTCGTCAGAGCTCAGCGATGAACTTGACAAGGAAAAGTTTTCTCTTTCATTTTTACAGCAACCTAAATTATTTGTTAGAATAAGGCCCGGAAAAGAATACATTGTACTAGAAAAAATAAGATCCGCAAAGTTTTCTTTTAAGAAAATAAATGATATGTGCCTCGCATTTTCTCAAAATGAAAAAGTGACAGATGTTATAAGGATTGATAAAGATGCAGTAATACAGGATTATAATTCCCAACGCGTTGGAGAATTTTTGCCAAAAAAATTTTTTAGTACCCATGCTCTGACTACTGTATGGGATTGTTGCGCCGGTAGCGGCGGTAAATCTATTCTCGCTGTGGATGTGCTTGATACTATCAAACTAACAGTGACGGATAAACGGTTAACAATTCTTCAAAATCTCAAAAACAGGTTTGCATCCGCAGGAATAAAAAATTTCGATCCATACGTTTTAGACATTGCTTCCGATCGACATTTCCCAACAGCGGAAAGTTTTGACATTATTATCGCCGATGTTCCATGCTCTGGCTCAGACACCTGGTCCCGTACCCCGGAACAGCTTCAGCTTTTCCGGAGTAAAGAAATTGAAAGATATGCTTCACTTCAAAAAAAAATAATTAAAAATATTTTGCCCCACCTGGAGCAGAACGGCATCTTACTATACATAACCTGTTCAGTATTTAAAAAGGAAAACGAAGAGAATGTTGATTACATCGTAGAGAATTTCCAACTTAAATTATTGAAAATGGAGTATTTGAAAGGTTATGAGATGCAGGCTAATACTTTGTTCATTGCTGTTTTTAGCAATTCTCCCTGAGAGAATTTTGTAATGTTTAAAGCAGTGGAATATGCTGACTATTG
>JBKJRY010000079.1:0-5029 GCA_046593045.1 Chitinophagaceae bacterium
ATCAAACGATTTTCCCTTTAAGATAGAATCGACAGCATAACGGACGATACTAGTTGCGCTTAATCCATCAAACACAGCAAGTTGTTTGTCACCCGTTGAACCATCCAATATACCACGCAATTTATTTAAAGTAAAAAATGAATCAGTTGCATTGTTATTTACTATCACTGCAATAGCATCATTTGCTACTTTTGACCACGTGGGAGAATACGATAAACTATCTCTATAAAATTTTTCTTCATCTTCAGTAAGTCCCCTTGTTACAATAATCATCCTTGTGCTATCCTTAATCAAATCTTTGAAACAATCTGCCTCTGGCTTATAGTGAGCAATTATTTTAGCTTTCGGATATAATGCCTCAAACACCTGTATCTGTGAATCAATAACGGGTTTGAAAGATTCATCAACACTTATATGAATAGTTCCACTTTCGTTGCTATCAAGATCTGTACGATCACTATCATCGTGACAGCCGGATATTGCAAAAGCTGCAAAACTTATTAATGCTATTACAAGTGTTCGCCACAATTTGGTTATTGTATATCTCATCTTTGCTTGAAATAATCCTTTTTAATGCCCCTGTAAATTCTCCAGGAACCATATATTATAACAAATACAGCGAAGATCTTTGCCGGCGTACTCTCAGTAAAATTGGTATACAAATGAAATTCCTTTGCAAAAAATATTACTATACCTATGCCTATATACAGAAACCCCATCCCAAAATCCAAAATACTTTTCATTTGAAGATAACGCTTCGTTTTTGGATCAGGGGTATTTTCAAATTCTTCAAGACTCATACTTATCATTTTTAGTTTGGTGGCGGCAAGATAAAATTAAAATAAAGAATTTGGCCCTAAAAAACTTATTTCACCAGAAATATTCAATAACTCACCTAGCATTCAGTTTGGAATTTTACCGGCAAATACCCAATAATATCTTTACCTTATTTCTAACCGGATCTCGGCAAGTCATTCTTGTAAATTGATTACGTTATCGTTAGGATTAGAAATATCAGAAGCTGTTAGTGATTTAGACAGAATATTAACCTTACCTGTTGCAACAAATCTGTTAATATTTTCATTAAGAGTTATTAGCTACTAAAACTCCATGATTAACTTTTCTTGTTTTTCACCTGTTGCGTTTTAGTTTGTGCAGGTGTACCACATAAGTTTTACTACTGTTTTCAAAAAAAATATTAGGTAAATCGATTAGAACTAAGGATTCAATTTCATAATTTTTTTATTTATTGAAAGGCTTTTTCATTCAGTATTTAAAGAAACCGGCTGCGGTTTTATGTAAGATGCACTTTTCGATTTTATTCCATACATGTCATTATTAAAAATATTTAAATTTTAACCGACCAGAGCATTTGGGGCTCCTTTTCATCAGTTCCTGGGTCCTTGTTACCACAAAACTCTACAGAAATATCTAAAATGTAAAATCATACTTTTGTCGCGTAAAAAAATTACCATCGGAAAATAAAATGATGAAGCCAACAATTCCACAAGGAACAAGAGATTTTGAAGCAAGAACTATTCGCAGGAGGAGGTTCATTCTCGATACTATTAAGAATGTTTTTGAATTATATGGCTTTGAGCCACTTGAAACACCTGCATTTGAAAACCTTGATACGCTTACGGGCAAATATGGAAATGAGGGCGATAAACTCATTTTTAAAATTCTAAATAACGGCCTTGATAATCCTCTGAAAAAAGATGAGATAGAAAAAAGTTTCGCGGTAATACTATCCGGCAAAAATGATAAAAATATTACTGAAAGAGCGCTCAGGTACGATCTTACTATTCCATTCGCCAGGTACGTCGCTATGAATTACGGAAAGCTAACGATGCCGTTTAAACGATATCAAGTGCAGCCCGTATGGCGTGCAGACAGGCCACAACGAGGACGTTACCGTGAATTCTATCAATGTGACGCTGATGTTGCCGGCACTAAATCTCTACTAAGTGATGTTGAGTTTGCTAAAATTTATGCCGCTGTTTTTAGCAGGCTGAATATTGATGTCGATATAAAAATTAACAATCGCAAAATACTTACGGCTCTTGCCGAAGTTTGCGGAAGTAACAATATGTCTGCTATAACTATAGCTATTGACAAACTTGATAAGATTGGAATAAATAGAGTTGAAGAAGAACTCAAAGCAAACGGCCTGGTTCCTGATCAAATTTCAACGATCAAAAATTATTTAAATATTTCAGGAACTAATGATGATAAACTACGGGAGGTGAAAGACCTATTGGAGAATACAGAGCATGGGAAACAAGGAATAGAAGAGCTGGAATTTATACTGAATTATATAAATGACGATAATAATTCAACTGGAGTTACCATTGATTTTACGCTGGCAAGGGGACTTAATTATTATACAGGTATAATTTATGAAGTAAAAGCACGAAACGTGGAAATTGGAAGCATAGGCGGAGGAGGAAGATATGACGATCTCACAAGCTTATTTGGGCTGCCGGGTATTCCTGGCGTAGGTATTAGTTTCGGCGTAGATCGTATATATGACGTTATGGATGAATTGAAACTTTTCCCCGAAGAAATAAATCAATCAACAACTGCCCTTTTTATGAATTTGGGCGAAAATGAAAGCCGGTTCGCATTTCATCAAATGCAGCTTCTTCGAAATGCCGGTATAAGTTGTGAACTTTTTTATGAGAACGTCAAACTTGATAAACAGTTTAAATATGCCGCTAAAAAAGATATTCGTTTTGCGATCATAATTGGCTCTAAGGAAATTGAAGAACAGACTTGTGTAGTTGCAGACCTTTCAAGTGGCGAACAACATACCATACCACTTATAAAACTAAGTGATCAGTTTAAATAAATAATGGTTACTTTTTTATAAACTTGCGATTAATAATAATATCGAATCACTTGCTGATCCTGTTAAAATGTTTTGAACGAGTTCAAACAACTTAAAATTTAAATGCAATTATGAAATCTTTTTTCAGGTCTTGCCTCACCTTTATTACAGCGGCTGTTTTATTTTCTTCATGCAGTAAAACAAATGAAGAAGGTAAAATGATTCCTAAAAATGCCACGTTTGTTGCATTTTTAAATACAAAGTCTCTTAATGAAAAGCTAACATGGGATGACATTAAACAAACAAACTGGTTTAAGCACGTCTATGCAGATAACGCTACGAAAGACTGGATGAAAAAAATACTTGATAACCCTGACAATAGCGGAATTGATTCGAAAGCAAATATTACTTTCTTTGTTCAAAAAGGCCCAGGTGATGATTATAATATTGTCTTCGAGGGTAAACTGAGAGATGAAAAGGCTTTTGAGGATTTCAATAAAAATCTTGATTCGGCTTCTACAGCAAAAAAAGATGGTGATATCAATTTGTTTATACTCAAAGAGCAGGGTGTTGTTGGATGGAATGACAAGCATTTTGCCTATGTGACCAACAGTGGTTCTTTGAAATCACAATATGCCGGCCAATGGAACACTCCAGACAGTCAGTCTAATATGGCTCCTGCAGTTGAAAACAATGTTGTTCTTTCTTCCTACTGCAAAAGTCTTTTTTCATTAAAATCTGATAGCAGCCTTGCTAAAAATAAAAAAATCACAGACCTGCTTTCTGAGAAAGGAGACATTCATGCATGGATCAATTCAGAAGAAATAATGAAGAATAATGCAGCTCTTGGAATGCTGGGAATGCTAAAACTTGATATTTTTTTTAAAGATAACATAAGCACCTACACGGTAGATTTTGATAATGGAAAAATTAATGCAATTCAAAAAGCCTATGCCGGAAAAGAGTTTACAGATTTTTTAAAAAAATTTGAAGGGGGTAAACTTAATACCGATATGATCGGCAACATTCCTTCACAAAATGTTTTTGGAATATTGGCTATGAATTATAAACCCGAGGGACTAAAAGAACTTATCAAACTTGCAGGCCTGGATGGTTTTTTGAATATATTCCTCGCGGAAATGGGTTTTAATATGGATGATTTTGTGAAAGCAAACAATGGAAATTTGCTTATTGCCTTCACTGATCTTAAAATGAAAACAGACTCATTGAAAAATAAAGATGACCAGGAAGGCAGCATGAATTCTACTGCATACAAAAGACCTGATGTAAATTATATTTTTTCCGTTGGTATAGGAGATAAACAAAGTTTTCAAAAACTAATAGAGGCAGGAAAAAAGATTGGAAATGAAATGGGCGGCGTAAATGATAAGATATCGTACAATTTGAATGATAAAACTTTTGCGATAGGTAATTCACAACAAATAGTAAATCAATACCTGGCTAGCAACAAAAATAAATTTGATTTCACTGATAAACTAAGCGGCCATCCAATAGGGTTGTTCATCGACCTTCATAAAATATTATCTTTTATGGAAACTGATATGTTCTCTAAAGATGCTGATACCCGGGCTATAATGGGTGAAAGCCTTAAAATATGGAATAATGTATATTTTACTGCCGGTGGATTTAAAAATGATGGAATGGTTGCGAATACGGAGATCAATTTCGTTGATCAATCTACAAACAGCCTTAAGCAATTGAATCATTATTTTGATGAAATATCAAAGGTTATGCTTGCAAAAAGAGAACGCGAAAAATCCGAATGGAACCATACTGATTCTTTGATAACACCACCACCTGTCGATACCATTGGTCATTAATACGAGGCGGGAATATTTACATAAAAGAGGACAAAATATGCAGATACAACTGCGGGAAGTTGTGCCGGATTTTATTGAAAAAGAAAAGATCGAAGGATCAGAGGTATGGGGCAAAAACCTTGTCATAAATAAAGGCGAACACTTACATATCGTTGCAGCTTCCGGTCGTGGAAAAACATCTATAATACATTTCATTTATGGATTAAGAAAAGATTTTTCAGGAAATATTCTTTACGACGATACACAAATTAAAAAGCTTTCTCCGGAAGGCTTTTCTTCATTCAGGAAAAATAAAATCAGTATCATATTCCAGGATTTAAGATTTTCTCTTACACTTATATCTGCAAACAATCTTAAA
>JBKJRY010000227.1:0-5303 GCA_046593045.1 Chitinophagaceae bacterium
CTGGCTGTACTTTATTACACCTGTACTATTACCTCAAATCAATAGTCTGAACATAAATTAGTATTGCCCTTTTCAGCAACCTCAATACTATCAAAAGATGACAGAATATCAGCTTTATTTCTTCTTACACAAACGGTATGCTCATAATGTGCCGATGGCTTGCCATCTTTAGTGCGGATAGTCCAACCGTCCTTATCGTTATAAACTTCTTTACGACCCATATTTATCATCGGCTCGATAGCAATTATAAGTCCATCGTTTAGTTTTACACCACTTCCTCTTTTCCCATAGTTAGGTACCTGTGGATCTTCATGTAATTCTCTTCCTATACCATGACCTACCAGTTCACGAACTATGCCATAACCATTTTTACGCTCGGTATATTCCTGGATTGCAAAAGCAATATCACCAACACGATTCCCGGCAACAGCTTTGTCTATCCCTTTATATAAAGAGTCTTTTGTAACCCGCATCAATTTTTTTGTGGCAGAATTTATTCCGCCTAACGCAAAAGTATATGCGCTGTCTCCATGAAATCCATTTTTATAAACACCTACGTCTATTGACACAACATCACCATCTTCCAATTCATTACTTGTTGGAAAACCATGTACCACTGCATCATTTACCGACATACAACAAGCAAATGGAAATCCGTGATAGTTTTTAAACGATGGTATTGAATCATGATCCCTGATAAATTCTTCAGCAAGATCATTTAGCATCAGTGTCGAAACACCCGGTTTTATTATTTTACCTACTTCCGCAATAGTATCATTTACCAGTAAACAATTTTGCCTGATAAATTCAACCTCTTCCTGGGTTTTATAGTTGATCATTGAAAAATAATTTATAAAAAACCCTGACTATAAAGGCCAGGGTCGTAATAAATATGTTATAAAAGTTATTATAAATTTCCTGTTACGCCTGGTGCCACAGTTTGTCTTCCCTGTATGCGGCCCGTACTCATTAATCCATCATACTGGCGCATGAGCAATTGTGTTTCTATTTGCTGAAGCGTATCAAGCACTACCGCAACCATGATTAGCAAAGACGTTCCTCCATAAAAAGTAGCGAATCCTTGTGTAACTCCCATGAGTTGTGCAATGCCAGGCAAAATTCCTACAAATGCTAATAATACAGCGCCGGGTAAAGTAATGCGATCCATAATAGTACCGATATAGTCCGTTGTAGGCTGCCCCGGTTTTACTCCTGGTATAAATCCATTGCTGCGTTTAAGATCATCGGCCATTTGTTTGGGGTTAAAGATCAGCGCGGTATATAAAAACGTGAAGCCAATTACCATAACCGAATAGATGACCATATAAACGAAATTAGTATGGTCGGTAAAATAAATCGCCCAGTTTTTTCCGGAAGTTTGAAAGCCTGCAAATATCGTCGGCAAAAACATGATAGCCTGGGCAAAAATTATTGGCATAACACCTGATGCATTCACCTTCAAAGGTAAAAACTGCCTTGCGCCACCAAACTGGCGGTTGCCAACGATTTGTTTTGCATAATTCACAGGTACCTTTCGTACTCCTTGTACTAACAAAATCAATCCAAGAATTACTGCAATGAAAGCCGCAATTTCGATGAGGAATATTAATAATCCGCCGCCGCCACGAGTTTGCTTTGCTGAAAATTCCTGCATGAAAGATTGAGGAAGCCTGGCCAAAATTCCTATCATTATTATTATTGATGTGCCATTTCCAAGTCCTTTATCAGTAATTTTTTCGCCAAGCCACATTACAAATAGAGTTCCTACTGTAAGAATAACAACAGTTGAAACCCAGAAAAAACCAGCGTATGCCTCAAGGAGAGCTTCCCGATTAGACGTAGTCAAAAATCCGATATATGCCGCTGCCTGAAAAGCAGTTACAACCACAGTAAGGTAACGGGTCCACTGATTTATTTTCTTTCTTCCGGTATCCCCTTCTTTTTGAATTTTAGCAATTTGAGGAACCAAAATAGTCATTAACTGCATGAAGATGGATGCGGAAATGTATGGCATAATCCCCAATGCAAAAATGGAAGCCTTAGAAAAAGCACCTCCGACAAAAGCATCTAACAGCCCGAGCATACCGCCTTTCGAACTATTCTCTAAATTAGTAAGCTTATTGGGATCAAGGCCGGGAAGAACAATATGAGAACCTAATCTATAAACAAGAATAAGCAATAAGGTAACGAGAATTTTATTTCTCAGTTCTTCTATTGTCCAGATATTTTTTAATGTATTGATGAATTTCTTCACAGAAGTATCAAGATTTAATTATTTGCAATTCATGCAGAAAGCAAATATCAATTAATTATTTTACTATTTCGATAGTTCCGCCGGCAGATTCAATTGCACCTTTTGCCTTTTCACTTACCGCATTCACTTTGAAAGGTATATTTGCTTTCAAAACGCCGTTACCTAATATCTTTACTCTATCATTCTGACTGATGAGGTTGTTAATATAAAGACTTTCGGGAGTAAATTCTTTAATGCCGTGCTTTTCGATCAATTGATCTATTTGTCCCAGGTTAAAAACCTTATATTCTATCCTGTTATTATTCTTGAAACCTCTTTTGGGCAATCTCCTTTGGATAGGCATCTGGCCACCTTCGTGAGCCATTTTAATTTTATAACCAGCACGGCTTTGACCACCTTTATTACCTTTGGTAGCTGTTCCTCCTTTACCGGAAGCTTCACCGCGTCCTAACCTTTTTTGCTTGTGTGTAGAACCTTTAGCGGGTCTTAAATTGTGTATTTGCATCGTACTTTTTTTTGAACTTAACGCTCCGTGTACCCGGAGCTCGCTTTAAATATATTTTGTCAGCTTAACAGATTAAGCTATTTCTTCAACAGTTACCAGGTGATCAACTTTCTTAACCATTCCTAAAATCTGGGGAGTTGCTTCAACTTCCCTTGTGGCATTAACCTTATTAAGACCAAGAGCCTGAAGGGTTAGCTTCTGGCGTTCTGACCGGTCAATTCCACTTTTTATCTGCTTAATTTTAATCTTTTTCATTTTAAATAATTTTCCCTTTGCTCTTATCCATTAAATACTTTCTTCAAAGAAATATTTCTTGTTTTTGCTACTTCAATCGGCTCTCTTAACGTCGCTAATGCCTTTACGGTTGCTTTCACCACATTGTGTGGATTAGAAGAACCAAGTGACTTAGCAAGCACATCTGTAATACCTGCACTTTCTAAAACCGCACGCATACTACCTCCGGCAATTACACCTGTTCCCGGCGCGCCAGGCTTAATTAAAACCTTAGCTGCTCCTTCTTTGCTCCATTGCTCATGCGGAATAGTGCCATGCATAAGAGGAATCCTGATAAGATTTTTTTTTGCATCATCTATTCCTTTAAGAATTGCTTCCTGAACCTCTTTAGCTTTACCCAAACCTTGTCCAACAACGCCATTTTCATTGCCTACAACTACCAATGCAGAAAAGCTAAATGCCCTTCCACCTTTTGTAGTTTTTACAACGCGATTTATAGATACTACTTTTTCTTTAAGTTCGAGATCCGCGCCTTTGATTCTTTGTGTATTTGATTTTAACATTATAACTATTTATAGTTTTATTGATCTGAAATTTTAGAAAGCAATTAGTAAATAAAAACTGCTTCAGAAATCTAAAATACTAAGCCGCCCTCTCTTGCGCCTTCAGCTACAGCTTTAATACGACCATGGTATATATAGCCGCTTCTATCGAACACAACATCTTTAATGCCCAATTCAACTGATTTTTGTGCTATTGCAGCTCCCACGAGCTTACTCTTTTCAACCTTATTTACCTTTTGAGCTGCAACATCTTTTTGTCGTGACGATGCCGAAGTTATTGTGTTCCCGTTTTCATCATCAATCAACTGAACATATATATCATTATTGCTTCTAAAAACACTAAGCCTTGGCTTCAATGCGCTGCCACTGATTTTTTTTCTGATACGATACCTGATTTTTTGCCTGGCGCTAACTTTTGAATTCATTGTATTTTATTTTTGCCCCAAACCCTAAAAGGGTATTTAATGGGATCTTTAATTCGATTTCTCCCTCCCCATGAGGGGCCGGAGTTTTACTTACCTGCAGACTTACCTGCTTTTCTACGTAATACTTCGCCAACAAACTTCACACCTTTTCCTTTGTAAGGTTCAGGTTTGCGAAGGCTACGGATCTTAGCAGCTACCGCACCCAGTAATTGCTTATCTACACTCTCAAGCGTAATTATTGGATTTTTACCTTTCTCCTGCGCTGTTGTTACCGTCAGTTCCTTAGGTATTTCAACAATAATGTTGTGTGAGTATCCTAACGAAAGATCAAGCAGATTTCCTTGGTTAGATGCTTTATACCCGACACCGACAAGTTCAAGTTTTTTTGTAAATCCTTCGGTGACTCCTTGCACCATATTGTTCACAAGCGAGCGATATAAGCCATGCATTGCTTTATGTCTTATCTGGTCAGTAGGACGAACAAATTCAACTTTATCGTCCTTTACTTCCACTTTAATATCACGGTCAATCGCCTGCTTCAATTCACCTTTAGGGCCTTTAACAGTGATTACATTATCATTTCCCACGCTAACATTTACACCGCTTGTAATTGTTACAGGATTTTTTCCAATTCTAGACATAGCCGGTTTTATTTTTTTATAGTATGGTAGTGTTTAGCCACGACTAAGGCTTAATTATCTTACCAAAAAAGTTAATAAATGTTACATAATACCTCGCCACCTACTTTCTGCGCTGTTGCCTCTTTATCAGTCATCACACCTTTTGATGTAGATACAATAGCGATACCTAATCCGTTCTTCACTCTTTTGAATTCTCCGGGCTTTGAATAAGTACGCAGGCCGGGCCTGCTTACCCTGTCAAGGCTCTGTATAGCAGGAAGTTTAGACTGGGGATCATATTTTAAAGCGATCTTTATCAATCCCTGTTTTGAATCATCTTCGAATTTGTATTTTAAAATATACCCTTTATCGTACAAAATTTCTGTGATGCGCTTTTTCAAATTACTGGCTGGAATTTCAACAACCCTATGGCTAGCCATTTGAGCGTTTCTAATTCTTGTTAAGTAATCTGCTATAGGATCAGTAACCATTGTTGTTTATTTATTTTTATTATTTCCAATGCGATATCCATGATATCATTTGAAAATTGCCGGTTTTTACCAACTTGCTTTCTTAACTCCGGGAATTTTTCCCTGTAAAGCCATATCACGAAAAATATTTCTTGAAAGTCCAAAATGCCGGAGATAACCACGCGGGCGACCGGTGAGCTGGCAACGGTTTTTAAGCCGAACCGGCGATGCA
>JBKJRY010000230.1:0-2867 GCA_046593045.1 Chitinophagaceae bacterium
CATTTGCGTATAGCCTGGTAAGTGTCGCCTATCAAATTGCACCTGTTTGTTCTAGTACAATTTCAGGTACTGCAACGGTAACAGTACGTCCGACACCAACTGCAAGTATCAGTGGTACAACTACAGTTTGTCAGGGCGCAACTTCACAGAATATAACATTTACCAATCCTCAATCTTTAGCAGAAACAATTACTTATAACATTAATGGAGGAACAAGCACTACCATTAATGTGGGGGCGGGTACAACAGCAACCGTAGCAGCCCCAACAGGCACAGCCGGTACATTTGCTTATAACCTGGTAAGTGTAGTCTATCAGACAGCACCTACTTGTTCTAATACAATTTCAGGAACAGCGACAGTTACAGTTCGTCCAACGCCAACCGCAACAATCGCATTGAATGGAGCAAACCCCATTTGTTCCGGCTCTTCCTCATCTATCAAATTTACAGGTCCTGATAATGGGATAATCACCTACAATATTAATGGAGGCGGTGATTTAACAGCGGCTTTAAACATGGGTGGCAATGCCACTGTATCAACTGGCGCATTATCTGCCACTACAACATATAATCTTGTTAGGGTAAAATACGGCGATGCGCCTGACTGTAGTGCACCGGCAAGTGGAAGTGTAACCATAACTGTAAATCAGCCTCCCAGCTTTACATCATGCCCTTCTAATATTTCAGTTAATAATGATCCGGGAGTGTGTACAGCTATAGTAAGTTATACTGCAACAGCAACAGGCTCACCTTCACCGACATTCACCTATACATTTACTGGTGCAACTGAAACAACAGGTACGCCATCCGGCACAGGGAGTGGTTCTACTTTTAAGAAAGGAGTAACAAATGTTACAATAACGGCCCACAACGTATGTTCGCCAGATGCAACATGTAGTTTTATAGTAACAGTTACTGACAATGAAAAGCCGGTCATCACCACCAATGGCGATAAGAATGTAAATAATGATGCAGGTGTTTGCGGTGCTGCTGTAACAGTAAGTGCTTCTGCTACCGACAACTGTTCTGTAGGCACACCAACGGGTGTACGCAGCGATGCTCTTGCATTGAATGCTACTTACCCTGTAGGTACAACAACCATTACCTGGAATGTAACAGATGCCAATGGCAACGCTGCTATTGCTGCTATCCAGACTGTCGTGGTTACTGACAATGAGGTTCCTGTTATCACGACCAACGGCGATAAGAATGTGAACAGTGATCCGGGTGTTTGCGGTGCTGCTGTTACAGTAAGTGCTACTGCTGCCGATAATTGTTCTGTAGGAACACCAACCGGTGTACGCAGCGATGCTCTTGCATTGAATGCTACTTACCCTGTAGGTACAACAACCATTACCTGGAATGTAACAGACGTAAACGGCAATGCCGCTGTTGCAGTTGTGCAGACGGTTGTGGTTACTGACAATGAAAAACCGGTCATCACCACCAATGGCGATAAGAATGTAAATAATGATGCAGGGGTTTGCGGTGCTGCTGTTGCTGTAAGTGCTACTGCTGCCGATAATTGTTCTGTAGGAACACCAACCGGTGTACGCAGTGATGCCCTTGCATTGAACGCTGTTTACCCTGTAGGCACCACTACCATCACCTGGAATGTAACAGATGCCAATGGCAACGCTGCTATTGCTGCTATCCAGACTGTCGTGGTTACTGATAATGAAAAACCGGTCATCACCTGCCCCGCCAACATTACGCAGAACAATGATCCGGGCGTATGTGGTGCTACGGTTACTTTCGCAGCTAACGCTACCGACAATTGTCTGAACCCTGTTGTTACTTATTCTAAAAATTCGGGTACTGTCTTCCCTGTAGGCACTACCACGGTCACGGCTACTGCCACCGATGCTCACAACAATACGGCCCAATGCTCTTTCACGATAACTGTTCGGGATAATCAGAATCCCACAATCACTTGCAAACCTGGCAGTCCATTTTCCAGAAATGTAAATAACGGTACGTCAACTATGAATGCCTGCAGTTATAAAGTGGTAGGTACCGAATTTGATCCAACATCATTTAATGATAATTGTTCCGGAACAACCATAAAAAATAGTTTCAATAATACCAGCACCCTTGCCGGAGCAGTTTTGCCAAGTGGTGCGACAAATGTTATTTGGACAGCAACTGATGCCGCAGGTAATACGGCTTCATGTAGTATTATAGTCAACGTGAGTAATACGTTAGCCGCCTCCTGCTCCAACAATAACGCTGTACTCTACTTCGGCTATTCCGGAGATCAGACATCTACGATTACAGTCAAACCGACTGGTGGAACAGGACCTTACAATGTCACGATCACTATGAGCCGGCCTTTGATCTGTAACAGTGTTACTAGCGGTGGAAATGAAATCATTTCGGCCTCCGGTTATACTTCGGCTTCGAATCTCAGTTGTCCAACTTCAGGACCTGGAACGTCCGGCAATCCTACAATCACAAAAGCAGGCGTCACTACAGCCGGCTATTCCTTTAACGTGACTCTGATGGCAGATGCTACGTTCACTGCAACTTTTACGGATGCCTACTGCACCACAACATGCACTACTTCGATCCACGCAGAAGACGTACGTTGCTTTGCAGGAAACAGCGGTAATGCCAAAGTCACTCTTTGCCATAAAACAGGAAGTACCAAAAATCCTTGCGTGAAGATATGTGTGGATGAAAACGCTGTACAGGAGCATTTGTCTCATGGAGACTTCCTTGGCAGCTGTACTTCAAATTGTCAGCCTTCAAATCCAGGCAGCAGGAATGCCTATAGCGTTAGCGGTGTTGATGAAGAAGTCCAGGTAACCAAACTGGCAGTGAAAGTGTTGCCAAACCCAACTTCCTACTATTTTACTATAGGGTTG
>JBKJRY010000406.1:0-14098 GCA_046593045.1 Chitinophagaceae bacterium
AATCCTTTTATTTGTTTTCTGCAAAACATCTTCCGCGGTTCCGGAAATATCCCAGCCATAGCATTTCTTTCCCTGGAGTTTGGGGCTAGTTGCACCTTCTCTACTTTCCGGTACAAACGAAAATAGATTTTTTGGAAGTGATGGGTGACCAAAAACCTGGAAAGGCTTATCAGTTCCCCGCCCTTCACTCAATACTGTTCCTTCGAAGAAACAAGTAGAAGGATACCAATAGATAGATTCTATCGATGGGAGATTAGGAGATGGCTTTACAGGTAATATGTATTTGCTATTATGGTCGTAATTCAGGCACTTGATAACAAGAAAATGAAAAGGTGTATTAACAGAGTTTTTAGCATGCAGGTAATATGAATATTTTTTGTTGGCTTCATCACTAAGCCATTTTTCACCGGCTATCATGAACGCATACTCGCCAACCGTCATACCGTAAACGATCGGTACCGGCTGCATTCCGACAAAGCTTTTAAACTTTGGATCGAGCACAGGGCCATCTACATAAAATCCATTAGGATTAGGCCTGTCAAGTATAAGCAGCGGCTTTGAGTTTTCCAAAGCTGCCTCCATATAATATTCTAAAGAAGAAATGAAAGTATAGAATCTTGTGCCTACATCCTGTATGTCAAAGAGCATTATGTCAACACCTTTCAGGTCTTCTTCAGATGGTTTATAATGTTTTCCATAAAGGCTTATGACTTCTATACCGGTTTTTTTGTCAATATAATTTTCTACGTGTTCCCCATCATTTACAGTACCTCTGAAACCATGTTCCGGTCCAAAAATCCTGGCAACTTTTACGCCGCTTTTCAGGAGCGTATCTACCAGGTGCGTATTTTGAACCATGGATGTTTGATTGGCAAAAACGGCTACAGTTTTACCTTTGAGCATAGGTAGGTATACATCCATTCTGTCTGCACCGGGAATTATTTTTTGCTGGGCAAAACCTTTAAAAAAAAATAAAACTAGCAGTAACATTAATGTTGGGCTTCTTTTCATGCTGTAAATTTCCTTAAAGTTTTCTTATGAAAATGCGTTTAATACGTTGAACGGTAATATAAAAAATACCTGTTACAATTTTTAGTTAAAAGCACCTATTCAAATTTTCACTTTTCAGATCACTTATTTATTAGTTACTTTACGACTATCTTAAAATCTAAAAACTAAAAAGATTTATTTTTTTATTTTAAACTAATATCATGAATAAAGCAAAGAATGGAGACGTTGTAAAGGTGCATTACACCGGCAAATTGACTTCGGGTGATCAATTTGATTCGAGCGAGGGAAGAGACCCCCTGCAATTTACGGTTGGTGCAGGACAAATGATTCCAGGGTTTGACCAGGCAATTCCCGGAATGAATGTAGGAGAAAAAAAGACAGTAACTATTTCTCCAAAAGATGCATATGGAGAAAAGATTGATGAAGCAATTATTGAATTTCCAAAAGCGAATATACCAGCTGAAATGAAAATTGAACCGGGTATAAAGCTCCAGCTACGTAATGAAGCGGGCCAGCCCGTACCAGTGGTTGTTACAGATATCAAAGATGATGTAGTTGTATTAGACGCTAATCACGAGTTGGCAGGGAAAGAATTAATTTTTGACATTGAGTTGGTAGAAATCGGGGAGGTTAAATAATTACCTTACAACCTTACTATCGCGATAAGTATTTTTTTGGAGTTATGGGCCACTTACCGATTGCTGAGTTAATCAGGAAAAGCCGGTAGCGGCCTTTAATATTCCATCTTTCGTAAACTAGGTGCCTTAAACCAGGTTACAAGCACTACCAGTAAAGTCATACTTCCCCCTATAATTACAGACGGAATTGTTCCAAAGAGTTTTGCCGTAACACCACTTTCAAATTGCCCCAGCTCGTTACTGGAATTTACAAACATGGAGCTAACACTAATGACACGGCCGCGCATGTTGTCAGGAGTTTTTAGTTGCGTGATCGTACCTCTCACTACAACGCTTATCCCATCAAGCATGCCAGCGATTAACAACGCGACAAATGATAAAATAAAAATTTTAGAAATGCCGAAGATAATGATGCAGGTTCCAAAGCCAGCCACTGCAAGTAATAATTTCTTACCATGGTGCCGTCTCATGGGAAACAATGTAAGAATAATTACTATGATAATGGAACCCAGGTCTGATGCGCCATTTAAAAAACCAAAACCTTCCGGTCCGACTTTTAAAATATCGCGTGCATAGATGGGAATGAGTGCTACAGCCCCACCGAATAATACAGCGAAAAGATCTAAAGAAAATGCACCAAGTAATTCTTTTGTTTTATATACAAACCGTAACCCCTCTTTTACACTTTCCCATGTGCGCACGGCCCCTTTTTTGTTTGAAGGAGCTTTAGGTTTTATTCTTGACAAAAAGAATAGGGCTATAACTATTAAGCAACTGATAACTATCAATGTACCCGTAATACCAATCCCGCCAATAAGGAAACCGCCTACTGCGTGGCCCGTCACTGATGCAGCAAGCCATGTGCCCTGGCTCCACGTAGTTGCATTTTGAAGATCATTCCTGGGAACAATATATGCGATCAATGACCCAAATACAGGCCCGGTAAATGCTCTGACAATTCCTGTGAAAAAAATTATGATGTAAATGCTTATTGCAATCCAATGGTTGCTTAAATGAACAGAGGTAAATTTGCTTGAAATAAAAATTAGTAAACCAACTGCAATGAAATATAGAAAAACACCTCTTATTAGTAATTTTCTTTTTTCACTCTGATCGATAACGTGACCAGCGTAGAGTGCAAGTGAAACAGCCGGAATTACTTCTGAAAGCCCGACAAGGCCTATTGCGAATGGATCATTCGTTAACAGGTAAATCCACCACCCCACAAGTGTTGCCATCATTCTAAGCCCCATTATGAAAACAAACCTTCCTTGTAATAAGTTTCGATATTCAGGTATTTTTATAGCAATAAACGGGTCGAGCTTTCCTGAATTCATTTACATTTATTTAGGGCAGTATTAAATAATGCTGGCTTTCATCGTAATCTTTGTTGAGAGCATCCAATACTGCATTCAGGTGTTTTTCATTGCCTAAAAAATCTGCGGTGGACGCATCAATGAACAATGTTTTAATGTTGTGCTGTTTTATATATTGAGTGTAGGTTTCCTGTAGTGAAAAAAGATACTCAGTGGCTATCGCCTGCTCATAACTGCGATTTCTCTTTCTAATGTTTTCTTTTAATTTAGCTACCGGGGCATGCAAGTAAATGAGCAGGTCGGGTTGAATCACCTGCGGATTAATTATATCAAAAAGTTTCTGGTACAATAAAAATTCTTCAGCGGGTAAATTTACCTTGGCAAACAGGAGACACTTTGTAAAGAGATAATCTGATATAGTTACATTCTGAAACATATCTTTCGTTTGTAATAGATCCTTCAGTTGCTTATATCTTTCCGCCATAAAAAATAGTTCAAGAGGAAATGCATACTGCTGCTGATTTTCATAAAATTTTGGAAGGAAAGGATTATCTGCAAATTCCTCGAGGATCAATCTTGCGTTCAGGTGTTTGCTAAGCAAATGTGCAAGTGTTGTTTTGCCCGCACCAATATTCCCTTCAATTGTTATGAAATTATACTTCATGCTTTATGCATCATTGCAAACCAAGAAGGTGGCAATTTTTAGAACGTTTACCTGGGTTTCCTGGAAAAAATTTGTCACTCAAAAATAACGACGGAAAGTTTAAAAAATTTAAATGAATTAAGAGGGGATTTTTAATTTTGTTGATAATGTTACGAATCAGTTACTGGCGTCACTTTTAGCATGTCTCTACATGTGGATAACAACTCCTTTATTGTTTTATTCAATCCGGGGTGAACCAGTGAGGGAGATATTTCATTGAGTGGCTTGAGTACAAAACGCCTGTTTGGAATTTCCGGGTGGGGAATTATCAGACTAGGTTCATTTATGATTTCATCATTGTAAAAGAGGATGTCAATATCTATAATCCTTGCTGCATTTTTTATAGTACGAACTCTGCCCATTTTTTCTTCAATCTTTAAAATCTTTTTCATTACTGTTGGAGGGTCCAGTTTCGTTTTAATGATATGAACCTGGTTATAGAAATCCGGTTGATCATTATTTCCCCACGCCCCCGTTTCATAAATTGAAGATGACTTAACCATCGGCCCGATCTTATTTGTAAGAATGTTTTGAGCTGTATTAAGATTGACCAGCCTGTTTCCAAGATTGCTTCCCGTAAGAATATATATTGTATTCATGAAATTAAATTTGCATTAGCCTGTTATCAAGATCAAGAGGTTCAATACCTAATATTTTCACCTTACTATAAGATTTGTGAAGCGGGTTTAGAATAAAGTTATTTTCTCTTTCAACAATGGCAGATGGTACCTGTAGCGCCAGAGAATTAGCCTCTTTTAAAAATTCATCACCGATCCACTGGGTATATTCGATATGCTGCTTCCAGCCAGCTTTCAACTGTGATGCAGTAATGCTGGCCAGATCAGTTTCAGGAAATTCCACAGAGATGAGTTGATAACCGACAGGATAAATTTTCTTCTGAGTTCTTGCCAGCAACTCTAAAAGGCACAGGGAAATGCTTTGAGAAGTGTATAAACATTTTGTGCCTACCGGGTTCCAGCGGCCACCATATATTGACGATCCTTCCCCTGAAATATCCGCGGCATATTTTTGGTTGGCTAAGCGGTATACGATCATGCTAATATGCCTTGTTCAATTCTGCCCAATTGATTCAACACCTTGGTAACCCCATCAAAACTGGCTAATGAATGCAGTCCAAGACGTCCTTCAATACTTTGAGGTTCATCCTTAATCCATATAATAAAATCACCGGCATTTCCAAACACATCAATACCTTTTTTTATAACTTTATCAATAAGTAATATCCGGTCTATAACACTAAAATTAAATGTACTGTTATCCTTAGCATATCGCTGCAAGGTTCTTTCAGATATATGAAGAATATCCGACCATTCTTTTTGGGTGAGGTCAACCTGGCTGGCTATTTTTTTAAATTCGTTGAAAGTAAAATCTTTGGTAATTTTCATTTGCTTTGAAGGATAATAGGATGTTTCCGGTTCTTCAAATTTGCTTTCTTTTATATTTTTTTGTAACCCATTTTTGGGTGTAATTGTCTTTTTTTTCATGTTTGCCAATTGTCATACAAATATACGTCATTTGTCAAAATTCACTGATATTTTTGGTTTAATTTTTTCTCGAATAGTTTTGCCGACTAATTTAAATTTATTTCATGAAGCCATACAGCCAGTTAAGGGCGATGTTCGCAATTACAAAAGCAAGTTTACTTGCTATTTTCAGAAGTCCCTCAGCGGTAATTTTTGGGTTTGCTTTTCCATTTATTTTTATCCTGGTTTTTGGCTTCATTGGGGATGGTGGCGGCATACGGGCTTATAGAGTGGCACTCGCTGATAATATTGATACTGCCAATATATTATTCGATGCATTCAAAAATAGCCCGGCAGTAATAATAAAAAGATATGCTGATAAAAAATTGCTCACTGAAGACCAGCAGAAAGGAAGAATCGCAGGAATTATAGATATTCAAAGGAATCCGGCCGGTGATCCACCCTATAATTTTACCTTTAAAAGTACCACAGCGAGCAATGATCAATGGCCGCAATTTAAGGCACTTGCAGAAAGTATAATAAACGGCGTGAGTGAAAATTATTATAGGGGAAGGCCTAAATATGCCAATTTCGATTTCAATTTCAAAAAAGACATTTCTGAAATGCAGGAATACAAAACAATAGATTTTATTTTGCCTGGCCAACTTGGGTTTTCTCTATTGGCATCCGGTGTATTTGGAGTTGCTTTTATGTTTTTTAATCTGCGAAATACCTTGGTTTTAAAAAGATTTTTTGCAACGCCTGTCAGCAGAACATATATTATACTGGGTGAAATGTTTAGCCGGGTATTATTCCAGATGCTTACTGCCATAGTGATTATTCTTGTCGGTTACTTTTTCTTTGGTTATACTTTGATACATGGTTTTGAGACTTTTATGGAAATGTTGGTTCTGAGTTTCATTGGCCTCGTTGTTTTTATGGGTTTTGGATTTATCGTAAGTGGCCTTGCAAAAAATGAAAGCACCATTCCCCCGTTTGCAAATCTTATTACTCTTCCCCAGTTCCTTATATGCGGCACATTTTTTTCAATTGAGGTATTGCCCAAATGGCTACAGCCGATTTCCAAAGCGTTACCACTTACACATCTAAACACTGCTCTTCGTAATGTGGCATTCGAAGGCCAAAACCTATGGGACGTAAAATCAGAGATTGGAATTCTATTGCTGTGGGGAATTGCTGTATATGCAGTCGCAGTAAAGGTTTTCAAATGGGAACAATAATTCTATAAATTAATGCGAAAGATTAAATGGCTGTTAACAGGTTTTCTTTTGTTGGTATGCATCTTCTTTGGGATTGCCTTTCTTATTCCCTCAACAGTTACTGTTTCAAAATCTATTCAAATAGATGCTTCACAAATACTTGTAGCTGGTCAAATTGAAAATTTTAAAAACTGGAGTAACTGGTATCCTCCTTTTAGTAGTAAAAATGTATCTATAACCGCTTTGGATATACAAAAAGATTCACTTTATCGTTCAGTGCAATTAGGTGATAGCAAGGGACGCAATATTATTTTTAGATTGCTGCCATCTTCGGGAGATACCATTAAAATCAACTTGAAGACCAATGAAAATAAAACCGTAAACTACCAGTTCATTCTTCTGCCTGTCGGTGAGGGTCACACGCTGTTGATATGGAACATCAATACTTACTCTGGTTGGTATCCATGGCAAAGGCTTCGGGGATTTGTAATGGATAAAATTACAGGTCCGGCATACATATCTGCTTTGCAGAAATTGAAGAAAGCAGTTGAGGATCACCTGGAAAGTTCTTCGGATAAATAACTTTAACTGCATTATTATTTCTTCTCAGTTGAAGAACTTTCCTGTCTTTATAAAAAGGCAGGAATAAAAATATGCTCTAAAAATTCTTTTACTACAGTATGAATTTTTTCCAACTCTTTTTTTCTTATACAGTAAGGAGGCATTACATAAATCGTATTGCCCAATGAACGTAAATAGACACCTTTCGCGAGGCAGAACTTTGTAAAATCATTTGAAATATTATGCAGGTAACCATCGTGTTCATTGGTTACTATTTCAAATGCCGTAATGGTTCCAAGTTGTCTTATATTCTTGATAAGATTTTTTTGCTGAAATGTTTGCAGTTTTTCCACAAGAGATTTTTGCATACAAACAAGCCGGTTAATTTTTTCCCTGCAACTTTTCTTTCGGAGTAATCCGAGGCTGGCAAGTGATGCCGTGCATGCTAATGGATTTGCAGTAAATGAGTGGCCGTGAAATAATGTTTTTGTTTTATCATCACTAACAAAAGTTTCGTAAATTTTGTTAGTGCATGCCGTTACTCCTAAAGCCATAGTTCCACCTGTAAGTGCTTTACTCAGGCAAATGATATCAGCCTTTTCCAGGAGATAATCTCCGGCAAAAAACTTGCCTGTTCGATAAAATCCTGTAAGCACCTCATCGGCAATACAAATAATTTCTTCTTTTTTTAAAAACGAAAGGAGCATATTCAGGTTTTTAGCGTCATACATTTTCATGCCGCCGGCCCCCTGCAACAGTGGTTCATAAATAAAGCACCCGATTTCATTTTTATATTCTGAAATCAGTTGGCAAATGCTTTGAATATTCTCATCATTTGGTGTGTCAATGAAAATTACTTCAAATAATTTCTCTCTGAATGCAACGGTGTATGTTCCCCGTTCACTGATGCTCATGGCGCCAAATGTGTCGCCATGGTAGGAATTGTGAAAGGCTAAAATTTTATTTCGGTGAGTGTCTCCTTTATTTATCCAGTATTGTAATCCCATTTTAATGGCGACTTCTGTAGCTGTTGATCCATTATCGCTGTAAAATATTTTTGAAAAATCGCCGGGTAACACTTCTATCAATTTTTCGGCAAGGTTGATGGCAGGCGCATGAGTAAAACCTGCAAAAATTACCTGCTGCAATTTTTTGGACTGTTCATAAATTTTTTTAGCAATAAATTTATTGCCATGTCCATGAATATTCACCCACCAACTGCTTACGCCATCAATGTATGAATTCCCAGCCTCATCGTATAACAGCGCTTTCTTTCCGCTTACAATAGGAATGGCAGGCACGCGGTTTTTTTGATGTGTATATGGATGCCATATGTGACGTTGATCTTTTTCAGTTAAATTCATAATTATACGTTCGCAGTTTAAAAAATGTTTCAATGCAACGTTATATACAATACGGTTGTCAAAGAACTTGCAATATTACACATGGATTATAATAAACTGGTAAGAGATGCCCTAAAATTGAAGCCCGAGGCTCAGCGAAGCCTTTATGAGCATTTCGCGCCGGTCATGCTGGGGGTATGTTTTCGTTATACGAAATCCCTGAGCGATGCGGAAGATGTGCTGCAGGATGGATTTGTAAAAGTATTTAAATACCTGCATCAATATAAGGCGGAAGGTGAGCTAGGTGGATGGATAAGGAGGATAATGGTGAATACGGCGCTGAATTATCTGAAAACCAATAAAAAATATCAGAATGATTTAATGTTTGATAAAATGTCTCTCCATCCAGTTTCGACTGAAGATCCGTTGATACAACTACAAGCAAAAGACCTATCCGAATTAATAAGGCAATTGCCAACAGGGTATCAAACTATATTTAACCTGCATGCGGTAGAAGGTTATACTCACGTGGAGATTGGAGCAATGCTCGGGATAAACGATGGGACATCCCGGTCGCAATATGCAAGAGCAAGAGCATTACTAATTGAGTGGATTGAAAAATTTACATCACACGAGCAACACGAGCACTATGGAAGAAAATAAATTTGAAAAACGGGTGCATCACAAAATGGAGGAATTGAAAATTCAACCTTCTGATTCCGTGTGGGAAAATGTGAATAGCCGGATTGAAAAAAGAAAAAAAAGGAGGTGGGAATTCCTGGCTTTATTCCTCCTTGCTGGTGCATTGTTGACGGGTGGCTTTTGGTATTTTAATTCATTGAACAATTCAATTTCAAAAGAAAAGCAGGTTAATAACTATAAATCAAATGAACAAGGGATTGAAAATTCACAGCTAAATAAAAATAATACTGACCGGGAAAAAGAAAAAACACAAGAGCTTGTTTTTAATGAAAAAAATATTTCAAATTCCGGACCAGGAGAGAAAAATAATTCGAAAAGTAAAGGCAAAAAAACAGCGAGCCAAAATGTTGTAAAAGGAAAAAATAATAAAAGCAAAAAGCCCGGCAATTTGATAGCTACGATAAATTCCCCGGAAGCCGAAACAGATAATTTCCCCGTAAAAAATAATAACCGGTTACAAACAGGTAATATCCTTAATGAGCCTGATGAGGGTAAGGTAAGTATGGAAACTTCGGCAGTAGTACGAAATGACCTGGTGCAAGCTGAAAATATTAATAAGGATAGTTTAATAAATAGGCATATAGCAAAGAAATTAGATAAGCAAAAAGATTCATTGCTAAATAACATTGAAAAGAAAAAATATTTGAACCCTATCCACAAAAATAAATGGAAAGTTGGCTTTTTTATAGCTGGAGGAATTTCGCATATAGGTAATCAATTCCTTGGCCTAGGATACGCAAATGCTGATTATTTACAAAATTCAAATGGACCCGGAACCGGAGGTTCTCCAATTCCAGGCCCATCGAAAGTCAAAAATGGAAGAGGATTCATCGGAGGTGTTTTTTTAGAAAAAGATATTTCTTCAAAAACAAAAATTTCATTTGGAATAAATTATAAGGAGTTCAACACCTCAAACCTTGTAGGTCAAAGAAATGACACGACAGGTTACTATTCGGCAAGAAATACACAAAGACGGTATTACAACAATTTTAAGTTTATTGAATTGCCGGTACGGTTAAAAGTACAGCTAAATAAGAGTAAAGACTTGCCTGTATTTTGGAGTGGTGGTATTACATTATCCCGATTTGTAAATAGTAATGCCTTACAATTTAATTCCGGTTCCGGAATTTATTATAAAGACAATTCGCTGTTTAATAAAACCCAGATCGGACTGAGCACAGGGCTTTCCGCCGCTCTCTTTCAAAATCAAAAAACCTCTGTTCTGTTTGGCCCATATATTTATTATTCGGCTTCTCAACTTGCTAACGAAGGATTGTATAATAAAAAACATTTTGTGTTTTTTGGTTTGCGCACTGAAATTATTTTCGAAAAAAAATAGCTCATAAAGCAACGGTTTGTAAATACCCGCTGTCAAGCCATCAAATTATCTACCATGAAAAAATTATTGACCATTCCCCTCTATATTATTATTGTATTCTTCGTTTCTTTTTTATTTGGCGGGTGTGTGAAAGGTACCATTACACATACCTACACTTACAGTTGGTACGAGCCTCTTTACAAAACAAAGGCGGAAGTATATGCTGATATTATTAAAAGCAACCCTGGTAGAGAAATTGAAAACCCAGGAAAAATTTTTATTATTGGGAAGTACATTTTCTTAAACGAGATTGGCAGAGGGATTCATGTGATAGACAACAGTAACCCTGCATCTCCAAAAAATATTGCTTTTATTGCTATTGCAGGCAACTTAGATTTAGCAGTAAAAGGAAATACACTTTATGCAGATATATATAGTGATCTTGTTGCGCTCGATATTACAAACCCTCTTCAGGTAATTAATACTAAAATTGTTGAAAATGCCTTTCCTGTTAGTAGCTACTATCAATCCGGATATGGAGCTGACAGCAATAAGATAGTGTACGATTGGGTAAGTCATGATACTACAATAGTGGGTGATTACCAACCACAAACCTGGAGGCCGCAAGTATTCTTTGATGATTATTTAGCAAATTCTTCTTCGCGAAACCCTGGTATAAGTCAAACGCCAGTCGGCATTGCAGGTTCCATGGCGAGGTTTGCTGTTGTCAATAATAATTTATATACCGTTGGCACTTCAGATTTAAATGTTTTCGATATCGCTACACCTCATAATCCAACCTTACAGGATAAAGTAAATGTCGGAAGCTGGAATATCGAAACCATTTTTCCATTTAAGAATAAACTATTCATTGGGTCACAAAATGGCATGTATGTTTATAATATCAGTAATCCGAACCAGCCCTCGTTCGATGGCCAGTTCGGTCACTTGCAAAGTTGCGACCCCGTAATTGCAGACGATGATCACGCGTTTGTAACATTGAGGTCGGGTACAAGATGCCGGGGATTTAGTAACCAATTAGACATTTTGAAATTAAATGATTTTACTAATCCTTCTTTAGTAAAAACTTATAATCTTACGAATCCACATGGCCTATCAAAAGATGGAAATATTCTATTCATTTGTGATGGTACAGATGGATTGAAAGTTTACAATGCCGCGGACGTGAATGATCTAAAATTGATAAATCGTTTTTCTAACCTGGAAACTTATGATGTAATTGCCAATAATAATATTGCACTTGTAGTGGCAAAAGATGGATTGTACGAGTATGATTATTCTGATATTAATAATATTCATTTACTCAGCAAAATAAATATTTCAAAATGAGTATTATTAAAAAAGCACTTTTTATAGCTCTCGCAAATTTTCTTTTGTACAATGCGGCAACGGGGCAAAAAAATCCATCAATAAAAAAGATTAAGATCTCTTCCGCCCTTACAGCAGGCCTTTTAAATGGAGGGGCAGATAAGGCCGGCTCAGAACTGCAATTACTGAGCGGCATCGCTTTTAAAACATGGTTTACCGGCTTTGGCGCCGGCCTTGACTATTATTCCAATTCTAAAAGCATCCCTTTTTTTATTGATATAAGAAAAGATCTAAAAGAAAACAAAAACACATTTTTCGCAAATGGTGAGGCGGGCTATAATTTGCCTTTAAGGCCTAATGATAAAAGTAACCAATCAGGGATAAGGTATAATTTTGAGGGCGGATTATACTATGAATTAGGCGCAGGCTATAAATTTATTTTGACAAAGTCACTTGCTTTAGCTTTATCTGCCGGTTATTCCTATAAAAATTTTAAGGAGAAAGTTTCTTCTTATTATGGAGTAGGTCCTTTTGACCAGCCGCTTCCCCCAAGAGTTGATATTTATGATTATAAATTTAAACGTATAAGTATAAAGCTGGGCTTTTGGTTTTAGCAGATCAGGAAATAAATTTCAAATTCCTTTTAATCCCTGCAAACTTCGCCCTCTTCAAAGGCGAATCTTTAAAAATAATTTTGAAAGTTTCTTCCGTAAGTTCTTCCCAATCATTTTTTGTAAAATTTAATATTTCAGGTATAGGTGTGAATTGGTTTTCATGATGCGGTTTTGAAAAGCGATTCCATGGGCAAACATCCTGGCATATATCGCAGCCGAACATTTTATTTTGAAATTTACCTTTCATTTTATCCGGTATCAACAAATCTTTTAATTCAATTGTAAAGTAAGAAATGCATTTACTTCCGTCAATTACTTTGCCTGGCAATATCGCATCTGTAGGACAGGTGTCAATGCATCTTGTACAGGTGCCGCAATAATCTTTTGCAAACGGATCGTCTGCTTCCAGTTCAAGATCTGTTATCAATGTTGCAATAAAAAAGAATGAACCGTCATTTTTTGTAATCAGGTTTCCATTTTTCCCTATCCATCCCAAACCGCTTTTTTGTGCCCAGCTTTTTTCGAGAACCGGTGCGCTATCTGAAAATCCTCTTCCATGAAAATCGCCGATATTGTCTTTTATTAGCTGGAGAAAAATTTTAAGTTTTTCTCTTATCACCTGGTGGTAATCTTTTCCATAAGCATATTTTGAAACCTGGGGATCTTCGGGGTTTTGTTGTTGCGAAGGAAAATAGTTAAGTAATAAAGTAATTACAGATTTCGCGCCGGGAACTAATTTTGTGGGGTCAACCCTTAGCTCAAAATGGTTTTCCATATAATTCATCTTTCCATGAAATCCTTTATTGAGCCATTTTTCAAGGCGGCGGGCGTCATCGTCCAGTTTTTGAGCCCTGGCAATTCCGCAATAGCCGAATCCTAAATCCGCGGCGATCCCCTTTATTATTTGTGAATATTTATTTTCTTTAATTCCCAATGATAAATTATTAAGTAATTCAAATAATAGATATATTCACGATACAAAATATCTATTACACCAAAACTACAACCATGCCTTCCAAAACAAACATCAGCTTTTTGCTGGTATTGTTATTCATCCAAACCAATTTATTAGCCCAGGACAAATTAAATATTAAATTCGGGAAAGTAGCAGCTCAGGATTTTGATATTAAATCAGTATTAATAGATTCAAGTACCAATGCGGTAGTGGTGGCTGATGTAGGTAATTCAAAATTTATTGCCAACACAAGTGAATTTACTTTTTCTGTAATATTTACCGAGAAAAAAAGGATAAAAATTATTAATAAAAATGGCTTTGATGCCGCTACTATTACTATCCCCTTATACGTTGATGACAATAATAAAGCTGAAAAACTAAGTGATCTGAATGCTTACACTTATAATCTTGAAAATGGTAAAGTGGTTGAAACCAAGGTTGGGAAGTCCTCTGTGTTCACCGAGAAACACAGTAAAAACTGGATATATAATAAATTTACTTTTCCTGATCTTAAAGAAGGGAGTATTATAGAATATTCATACTCGGTAAAATCCGATTTCTTTTTTAACCTGCAACCCTGGACATTCCAGGGAGAATACCCTGTGTTGTGGAGCCAGTATAAAGCAGGTATCCCGGAATTTTTTAAGTATGTAATACTTTCACAGGGCTATCAGCCCTTTTTTATTAACAAGATTGATAAATCACATGCCAATTATTCTTTTGTTGAGCATAGGTCACAGTCAAATGTGACATTTCGCGAGCCTGATGCTAAACCGGCTTTAAATAGTGACAAACCCTTAAATAGGTTGACTAAAAATTAAACATTTTTAGCAATACTATGGCTTACATTAAAAAGGCAGACCGCCGAAAAAATCAGTATCAAAAAGTTAGTTTTGACTTTAAA
>JBKJRY010000001.1:0-2639 GCA_046593045.1 Chitinophagaceae bacterium
TTTAATATTAATTTGTTCAAAAAAAACTTTTCGTAATTCTCTTGATTCTCCAAGTAGTTCCGGGAAGTTATCTTTAAAACAAAACCGAAATAACTTCGAGTTAAAAAAAATGGTAAGATAGTTCATTGAAATTCCTGTCAAGATAAACCCTTTGTCGTTGATAATAAACGAGCCTTTATCATATACAAAAGGTAAATACTTTGTCATATTAGGATAAATAATTTTGGGCTTATTAAATTCAGCATGATAGGAAATAGCATCCTGAATTTCAAACCATTTATATAATCCTGATTTTCTGCCCTCCCATTTACCTTCATAATTTTTAGGTTTAGGTTCAAGGCGATTTTTATAGTTTAACAGATGTTTTTTAACTGCTGGATAATCCTCAATATTCAATTTTAATGCTGGAAACGTACCAATAACCCATTTACCTTCCCACTGAGGAACATAAGCTTTTATATCTTCACCACGTAATATGGGTTTTATGATTTCTGCGCTTTTTGGGTCTTCTTTTACAAGTCTGTTCTTTGTTTCTGTATCAATAATAAAAGCTTCATTAAATCCTGTTAGAATACCTCTATTTATTTTTATATCCCAATCTTTTAATGGAACACCCTGGGCTTCTATCCGCTTTATAAGTTTGTACTCATTTTTATCATAAACAACCCAGCTATTGCCCTTTGGATTTTCTACTTCAACAAGATTGTTCGAAACATATTCTTCCAAAGGTATTTGCAGCTTGTAATCATTTTTTACACGACATAATAAAATAGTTGCAGGAGGATTTTGCTTTGTAAGCAATAGGATGTTCGTATATGTAGTCGCACTATCAAACATTTGCCCCATACCAAAATCTACCACAAACCGCACATTACATTTAGTGCCAAAATAGCTTCGGGTAACTTTCCCATAATCAGTACGCATCCACTTGTTGCTGGTGATAAAACAAAGCTGCCCGTTGTAACGTAAAAGATTTACGCCAATCTCATAAAACAATTGGTAGACATCACCAGTTTTAGCAAATGTTTCAAAATTTCGCTTTTCCAAGGCTTCGGATTCTAAGCCCATTTTTTGTAATTGTATATATGGGGGATTTCCTATTACTACATCAAAGCCAATAAAATGGCCATCGCCATTTAGTACTTCTGGAAATTCAAATCTCCATTCAAAAGCGTTTTCATAAATCTTATTATTTTTTATCTCTTCGATCTCTTTTTCAATTTTTGTTATATCATTACTTAATTGCTCAATCTTCTTTTTAGTATCCTTATTCTTTTTGTTTCCCTCATCGAATAATTCTTTCGTTTGGCTGAGGTTAAATAAATCACCTCTTAGTTTAGAAAGTTTTTTATACTTGGGATCATTGGGGCTTATATAACTCCTGAAATCTTTTTTAATGGAATCAATCAGTTCCTCCATTTCCCTTTTTTGTTCTTTGCTTTCCGCATCACGGTAAGTTTGTACTGCTACCTTATACCTATCTATACTCCACTTGCTACTTCTTAAAGCACTTTTAATATCAGCATCTAATGCAAAGCGACTGATAAGGCTGTTGCCGCATTTAATGTTTATATCAATGTTGGGTAAAGTTTCTAATTCTATGTAATTACTTTCAGAAGTGTAATAAGCATTCTTCAATAACTCAATCCATAAACGGAGTCGGCAAATTTTTACTGAGTTGGGGTTTATATCTACTCCAAATAAACAGTTTTCAATAATGGTTTCTTTTTCATGAAATAAAGTTTCCTGTATCCGCTGGCTTTCTTTATTATGCGGATTGTAGTCAAATAATTTTCCATCTTCATTCGTAATAATCAGTTCATCATTCACCACTTCAACATGATAATCCCTTAATGATTTGCCCCTAACATCCTGCAATATTTTCAATTCGCTTTTAATGGCAATCATTTCATTTAAGGCACTTACCAAAAAGTGTCCGCTACCTACAGCAGGGTCGCAAATGTGCAGGTTATTTATTAGCTGGTTAGCTTCCTTTTTATCATCAATTTTATTATACAAGCTGTCAAGCGTATCGCAGTTCCATCCTTTGGTATCATTAAACTTTTGCAGTACAGACCTTCGGATAGTTTCTTTGCACATGTACATGGTTACAAAGCCCGGTGTAAAAAAAGAGCCGTCTTTATAACCATTAATTTTTTCAAAAATTAACCCTAATACAGAAGCATTGATAAGATTTTTATTTTCTTCCTGTATTTCTTCGCCACCCTCACTGGTAAAATCATAAGCATCCAAAAATTCAAACAGGTATTGCAGAGTTGGCAATGAACCGGTCTTTCTTTTTCCCTTATCATCTTTTAAAACAGAACTGGTGGAAAGAAGTAGTTCAAGCCGATTATCTAATTCACTTACATTAATGGTTTGTCTTTCCAGTTCTATACGTTCAAACAAAGAACTATTGAGGTAAGGTACTTTGCTGAATTTTTCTTTGATGTGATTTCTCCTGCTGGCTGGTTTTTCAGCCAACACCTGGAAGAAAAGGTTACTTAATTCATCAAAATCAAATACCAGTTTGCTATTTAGAAAAAGATAGTCCTTATCTCCTTTGTGATATTTGTATAGCTGGGCTTCCAACAGCTTAATAAATAAAACACGGTTTACCCAGGTAATGCAAAGTTCTA
>JBKJRY010000329.1:0-2563 GCA_046593045.1 Chitinophagaceae bacterium
AGCCATTGCCTGACCTTCGGCAGAGTTCATCGTCTACTGCATTTCAGCGGTTCCGGCAAAATAAAGTTCTGCCATCCGATAATAAGCTGCAGCAGTACCATCAGGATTGGGTAAAAATTTTGTGTATTCAGATTTTACCACACCCGGAGTTTTTGCTACAAGCGGAAGATGTGTTTCAGCATAATATTTTTCGAATGCTTCGGCATCGGTTGGTTGTCCATACAGGACAGTTGCTTTGATCATGATATTTAGTTTTTGTTTTTATTATATTACTGTTAAGTTTTCACTGCGGGTTTATGTAAGATTTTGCCAGGGCTTTAGGCAACCAACCATACATTCTTTAATCTACCCTAACCAGCACTCTTCTTGTTGTTTTGTTATCACCAATAATTGCTGTATCTCCTTTCAGTACTATTTGTCGCGGCTGTTCGGTATCGGTGTACCAGGGAATGGTGCCACCTTTTACATGATGAATGACCCTTCCTTTTCCGGCTCTAATGTATAGGTTCCAAAATATCCGAATGAATTTCTTTCGATATAGTTGAATAAATTCACGGTATATTTTTTCCCTTCTTCTTCTGAAATTTTAAGTGGATTATAAGAAGAAATATTAATGCTTAATACACCACTTTTTGTATAAGTGAAAAAACCCCTTGGATTTTTCCCGTAGCGGAATATCCATGAATTGGTGGCAGTATCAAAATCTGCGAAGTATACCAATCGCCATGTGCCAACAATGCCTTTGCCTGGCTTTTTTGTTTGTGCATTTGCTGGCGATAAAAAAAAGATACAAGTGATTGCTAAAAATAATTTACGCATACATAAAGGGTTTAAATTTGAAATGACGGATTGTTATTTTTTAAATTTACCAATCACTATCCAATGCGGTCTTGATTGCTTCTGTTGAATAGCCGTTGATTGATTTGTTTTTATTTTTCTTTCAGTACAACCACACAGCAGGTGTTGTTGTGAAATTCGTGCTTACCGTTTTTAGATTTTCCAAATTCACCATAACTGAAAAATCCAATCAGCGGGGCGTTCCATACTTTACTTACCCTTTCAATTTCTTCACTCGTCATTACACCAAACGATAAATACCGGCTGATGCATGAAAACATGATGACAGCATCTGCTTCATTTTGTTTTTCATTTTTCAGTTCAGTACATTCTGCTACCACTGTATCAATTACATCAAAATCGGGAGGTAATGAAAAGCGCACTTTTGCGCCCTGCGGCACATTACCGGCACATATCAGCGAACGGTCTTCCACATTACCCAGCATGGCTGTACGCATTACAGGTGGTGCATTTTCTCTTTCTAATTGCAAAGGATAATAAGCGCCAAGATTTACCACTGTACTACTGGCAGTTGATTCCTGATCCATGGTGAGACCGAGGTATTTGATAACAAGATCCAAGGCAGGCTGTCCGTCAATTGTGTAAACAACATTGCCTATGCTTTTTGTAATTGTTTTTTTAATACCGATAGGCTTCCAGCCGCAGGTAGCAATGCCTTTAATGTTTATTTTGTCTTCATCAATAATAAGAGCAATCAAACCGGTAGTACTGCTTTTTCCATAAGTAAAAACAAACGGCTCTCTTAAAGCAAGATCATCCCCTGCCATACCACCAAACACCGTCGCGTTAGAGCCTATGCCGTCTTCAATGCCTGCTACTATTTGTTCTCCATCTGTGTGCAACCATCCTGATGCTATTATGAATGCAGGATTGGTGAATGTTTTTTTGCCCTCGGTTCCTACAAATTTTGACACCTCATAGGCAGAACTGGTACCTGTTTCCTGAAAAATTAATTGGTAATAAGATGGATCAATATCCAACAGCATGATGGTGATACCACCTTCTGTAATTTCAGGACCGATGAATTCTCCTGAAGTTGTGGCACCGAAAATCGAGATACCTTCTTTATTCAATAGATCACAAACTTCTTCCTTGTTTTGTTTAACTGAAATGAAAACAATAGCCAGCGTTGGCTTGAAACCGTCGACCAGGCTTTGTTGCAAAGCACTTTTAATTTCTTCTGTTGATTTACCTTTGATAGATTTTGCTTTCATGAGAATTAATTAATTTATAATGGCAGCATAATCATAAACTCGGCTCCTTCACCTTCCTTTGTTTCAACTTTTATTTCGCCACCATGTGCTTTAATAATATCATAACTTAATGATAATCCCAATCCTATTCCCTGTGAAGTCGGTTCTTTTGCAATAATTTTATTTTGAAAGATAACAGATAAAATGAATTTCTTTTCAATAGCACTAAAACAACATTTTTAAAACTTTAAAATTACAATCATGAAAAAAAGTATTTTGTTCATTTTCATATTTATGCTTGCACTATTTTTTGTTGCATGCAATGGCACTGCTACTATCAAGGCAAATAATATATTTTTCCTCTGACAATCCCTTTAGATCCTCTTCCTTTAGCTCTATATTACGTAGCGTAGATAGCAACATTGCTATACGAAAGCAACATACCCCTAACCGCTTAACAGAGGCAACTATATCACTTCCATATATATGTTGTAACTGTGATAACTTATTAG
>JBKJRY010000372.1:0-5368 GCA_046593045.1 Chitinophagaceae bacterium
CAGATGTCATCGCCTGGAATTGAAAGGCGAGTCCAGAAGAAGAAGAAATAGTTGAAAATGAAAACGAAAATTATATCTTCATAAAACACAAATAGCTCTTTTACTTATTAGTTCCTCTCAAGGGGGTACCATCAATCGGTAAGAGAGTTTACCATCATCGGAATATACAAGAAATCAACTGAGTTCGGAAAAATTGAATGAGAGCCAACCTCATATTAGTCCGAGCATATTAAAAGTTTGCATGTCTTTCGGTCTTGATTTTTAGTATTATTCTCTAATTCTAAATAACTTGTCACTTTGCGATAACTTAACTACAAAATATTCTTCCTTGTTAATCTCTTTGGGAAGTTTGTCTTTGAGAATTGAAGCGACAAATTGAATATTGTTTCTATTGACGAACTCCGCAATTTTTACTAACTGCTTGTCGTCCATTAATTCCTTTTTATCATTTAAGAGAAAATGTAAACAAGGAATATTTTCCTCGTCTGCGAATAGGGTGTAAGCAATATCAAAGCAAGATATTTCCCCCTGTTTTTTACCCGAACTCATGTTCGCATTGAAAGAACTAAATTTATATAATCTCTGTCCTTTTTTATTAGTGATAATGTCATATTTGACAGCATATTGCTCTCCATACAATTCATTAGATATAGATGCAAAATGTTTGTTGAATTTATTCAATTGAGTTTTGACTACTTGCTCAAAACTGTCGCTAAATAGTTCATTGTCAATTTCACTAAGTTGTGAATTGAAGTCTTTAATGTTTGTTTCAACTTCATTCAACTGTTCAATTATATTTTCATATTCACCTTTCTTTCGGTACTTTTCGGTAAGTTCAGCAATCACTTTTTCAAGTTCTTCAAATGAATCGCTTTTTGAAATGATTGTCGCCAACCTTCTTTCCTCAGCAAGAAGCTGCCTAAGAGAATAGTTATGCTCTTCGATTGATTTTTCAAGAGTTGGCAATTCTTTAGTAATAAATTTTACCTTTTCCTCAATCATCGCATTGTGAAAGGAAACAAGGTCTGAAAATGATTTTTGAATTGAAGATATTTTGGAAGTTGCTTGTTCGTAAATAATTTCCAATTGACGCAAGTCAATTTGTGATGTACTTGATTTAAGTTCAGATTCGGTTTCTTTTATTAATTCTATACGAATGTTTAGTTTACCGATAATTGAACTTATTTTATTTACTTCATATTTTATTTGATTTAGCTTGTCTAAATCCTTTTCAAAATTTTCATTTAGGTTGAAACTGCTTTTCTTTTTGTTCAATTCTTCAATGTCATTGTTGATTAATGACAATGCGGTTTCGTAGGCCGTCTTTGTTTGATTCTTTTCAAGTCGAATTTTATAAGTGGCTTCCTGTTTTAGTTTTGCTAAAATTTCTTGTTTGCTATGCCCTTTCGTGAATTCGCAACCAAATAGAAATAGATAAAGCGTTTCGTATTCTGCGTCAGATGTATATTTATCAAGTGTTTTGAGAGTGTTGTTTATGTTCTCGTCCTTATACCGAATATTGTGCGAAATGATTTGACGAAATGAAGGCTTGTCTTCTTCATGGTCAGGAAATAAAACTTTTCCAAGTTCCATTTCGAAATTCTCCGCAAGTACCTGCTGCCCATTTATTTTTCGTATTCCTTCTTTTTTGGACGATAAGAAATTTCTTTCTATGACAACTTTATTAGCTCTATCATCTTCTAAATCAAAAGTTAAAGTGAGAGTTACTAAAACTTTTTTTTCAACGAGATAATCTTTTACAATTTTATACTCACTACGTTTTGTTTCAGGGTCAACGTAAATGTTTTTTTTATCAGAGCCTAAGCAGAAATCAATTAGTTTCAAAACTATTGTTTTTCCAACGCTATTACCCGTGATTTGATTTTCACTTTCGTCAACTATCAAATTTAGACCCTTGTGAAATTCAATTTCACGAATGACATTTGCACCGCTTGATATTGTCAATGACTTTATAAACATAATTCTATTTCGCCTTTGGAATTAAACTTAGCAACATCTAATAAATACAGCCAATCTAAACAAAGAATAAATACTGAAAATGACATAGCTTTTTTTGCCTTCACGTCCTGATACAAGTCAAGCATTTGGTAACTCGTTTCCCTTTTCAAAGATTCAATTAGAAATGCACCATTGTAATAGATGCTGTTGTCGGGATGAATGTTATCAGGTAGTAGCATAGTTGTAGTTTTCTGGGTTTTCAAAAATTCTACATCTGATAAAGGCATCCACCACAAGAATATTAACGCAAAGTTCAAGTTCGTCAAATGGTATTGACGTGTAGTTTGAACTATTTAAAACCTTCTTCTCCACTTTAGAAATCACTTCAAAGAAAAGCTGATCAGCAGACAAACTGCTTTTTGTTTTTGCATATTCTTGTCTTATAGTGGAAAGAACGGATTTGCTTTTGTTGCTCCCTTGTGAATCAAATTCTGTGTAGATTTTATCAACTCTACCATAGTGAACCATGTAGTCGTCAATGATTGATTTTGAAGTGTCCAGATTGTTGTGAGAAATTTTTCTGTCAATCTCAAAACTGTTGATTTCTGCAACTGGTTCCGTCTTATCCCAATCTTCTTTTGAAAGAATATTAATAACAGTGGCTAAGTTGGACTCTAATTTCATGGGATCTACTTCGACCGCCAACTCCTTCTTCACAAATTTGTAAATTCGCTCTTGGTCATCAATATGTAAACCTCTTATTTTTGAAAGAATAGAGTTTTTATCAATAATGTCTGAAGAAGGAGTAAAACTAATTCCGTGAGGATTTTTGAATTTATCTTTTCTTAAATCATCAGCATCTTTCGCAATGGAAACAAATTTAAATGTATAGCCTGTGTAATTTTTAATTGATTCTTTGGAAAGTGACGATTCAATCTTTTGCTTGCTTGAAGTAGCCGAAACTTGAATAACAAATACATTTGTATGGTCGATTAAATCAATTGCCTAAACATTCTGTTTGTTATCATTTTCATTCGTAACATTCCAGCCATACACCTCATTAAAGAAATATTGATAGAAGTTTTCACAATGTCCATGAAAGTCCAGAATGTTCAATCTCCCTCTAGAAATTATCCTAAAGGCAAGAAAATCTATCCGTCCCTCGATAACATTAAAATAATTTGGTCTGTTCATTTTCTATTAGGCAAACTTAATCATTTTTATACCTCAAATTTGTTTTCATAAGCTGTTGATTCTCTTAGGATCAATTCGTCGCTGTGTTGTGTCATATACTTGCCGGCAACGCATAAATTTATGTTATAAGATACTTTACTTCAGCCCTTGTTGGGTGTGTCACGAATCAAAGATCAGGATAGTTCTTTGAATGCTGAATAAAAGATGGTAGGAGGCCTACCGCATAGGCTGTGCAGACAGTGTGTGCAAACCACCTGAAGGTGCTGTGAACAAAAGTCATGGTGCTGAACGTTCAGGTAAAGATGCTGTATGAACAGCATCAGGTAAGTGTAAAGAAGCTGAACATCATTGAACCGCTGATGAAGTGTCGAAAGTGCTCCTCGTCCTGCAAAAGCCAAGGTTTCCACGACTAAGGAGATATAACTGTAACGGATAGCTGCATACTGGTTACAGGCAGACCGGCATTAAGGCGGCAGGAGCTTTACACAGGCTTTTATTCGGAACGTGAGAGGCTTCCCTGTTGATGCGCTAAAAGCTTTGCAGGAACTCTGATAATTATTGGAGGACTGTTAGACAGGAGTTCTACAGTTCATATTGCAACTCAATCCTGACCAAGTCGGGAGAGGCGACAGGAAGCGTCGGACGAAGTCATAGTAGTGAAGAAGCCTTTGTAATGAAGGTGGAGCGAAGGGCTTCGGTTATCCGGTCACAGTATTTTAAAACAACCATTAAAATTAGTGGGAGGATTGTAAAAGAAAATGACAAAGTCATTGCCAATTAGTAAACGGATGGTGTACAACAGCTATCTGAAAGTTATTGCCAAAGATGGAAGTGCAGGAATAGATAAGCAGAGCATAGAAATGCTCAATGAAAACTTATCTGATAATCTGTACAAAATCTGGAATCGTATGACATCGGGTAGTTATTTTCCACCGGCGGTACGAACGGTATTTATTCCCAAGAAGCAAGGTGGTACAAGACCGTTAGGAATACCAACGGTTGGTGACCGTATTGCACAAGGTGTAGTAAAAGATTACTTAGAACCGATGCTTGAAAGTGTTTTTCATTCAAGTTCTTTTGGTTACAGACCTGGCAGAAGGGCACATGATGCCATCAAACAATGTTAGGATAACTGTATCAAATATGCTTGGGTGATAGATGTGGACATAAAGGGGTTCTTTGACAACATCAGCCACGAGACGATGATGCAACTACTTGGACAGCACACACAAGAGAAATGGGTATTGATGTATGCAGAACGTTGGTTGAAAGCAGGTGTAGAGCAGGAAGATGGAAGCATAGCAGCGAGAATAAAAGGAACGCCCCAAGGTGGGGTTATCAGTCCGCTGTTAGCTAACATTTATCTGCATCACGGCTTTGACAAATGGATGGATGAAATGAATCCGCAAAATTCTTTTGAGAGATATGCGGATGATATAGTTATCCATTGCCGCAGTAAGGAAGAGGCTGAACAATTATTGGAAAAGCTGAGAGCAAGAATGCAGCAGTATGAACTGGACCTGCATCCTGAAAAGACAAAAATTGTGTATTGCAAAAATTATCAGCGCCATGAAAAGCATGATAACAACAGCTTTACCTTTTTGAGTTATAGCTTTCAGCCAAGAACGGTGAAAGATAAGTTCGGCAGAAAGAAACGATTGGTAGTGTTCAGTGCAGCTATCAGCCTACAGGCCAAGACAAGCATACGGACCAAACTGAGAGAAGTGTTGCGAACAAGATGGAGTAATCAAACATTAGAATGGTTTGCGGAAAAATTGAATCCAAAAATCAGGGGCTGGGTTAATTATTACGCTAAGTTCAATGGTCATATAGCATTGGACGTGTTTTATTACCTAAACGAACTTATCCGCAAATGGATAAAGAATACTTATAAGTTACGGGGTAAAACATGGTTGTATGAAAAGTATCAGAAGATATAGTCATCTAATCCAACGTTATTTTATCATTGGCGATTGGGAGTAAAAGGATGATGGATAACAAGAGCCGTATGAGTCGAGAGGCTCACGTACGGTTCTGTGAGAAGCTTGGGCTGAAATGCCCTTGCTTACTTGACTGTTCCAACCCCAGCCCAAAGCCCCACCTCGCCGTTGATTTCTATGACAAAAACAAATCAATTCTAAGCTGTTTTTTTCACATATAATTCCTGTTTATTCACAACTGCTATGACCCTTGCTAACAATTTATTTTTTACTGC
>JBKJRY010000016.1:0-39735 GCA_046593045.1 Chitinophagaceae bacterium
CCTTGATATAAGTTCAGGCTGTGTTCCCGGGTTGAAAAGCATAGTAGTATCTCCGATAAGTTTTTTAGTATTATGCATTGAACTTCTACACGCTGGCAAATTAAAAATGATTAGCGCGTAGCAACTGCCATAAAGGAATATGTGAAAATAAATTCTTTTCACTGTATATAAATAAAATGAAAAATAATAAATTAAATCGTTTAAACGTGACAGTTATAAGGCAGATTTACGTGGACTACGGTTTTATTCCAATACAAGTTCGTGATTATCATTTTCTCCGTTCAAGCTTTCCTTTTTTGTTAGATTTTCTTCCTTACCGGAACCTATCATCAACGAAAACATCATTATTAAAGTGGTAAGGAGAATAACCTGTATGATCAATGATCTATTCACTAGAAAAATTCGTTCACTGGGTACTATAGAAAGAAAAAGCAGGATAGTGATAAGTCCCCGTGGAGCTACGTACAGCAAAGTCTTAAAAGAAAGTTTAGAAAGCCTTAGCTGTAATGCCCTGAACGCGTAAATAAGAGCCACGATACCAACTGACCAGGGAAGCGTATTAGTATTGAGTATCTCGGATGTTTCCAACAGGAATCCAAAAAAAATAAAAAAAATTGCCCTGATTAAAAATGCTGCTTCGATAGTTAATCCCTTAAACTTTTGAACTTCCCTATTTAGTACCTCAGGCCTGAATCTTTCTATCCATTTAAACCGCTTAAGTTCATCAAGGTTACCGATAAATAATCCAAACATCATAATAAAAATAAGAGAGGGAAGGTGATAAATTTTTGAGACTTCATATATTAAAATTATGAGCAGAATGATTGGAACAAATTTGATCTGGTGTTCAATTTGACTCAGCAAATATGAAAGTGCAATGGTAGCAACGAATGAAACAATAATAATGATACCTAATTGCAAAGCAAAATTACCAAAGGAAAAAAGACCAAAACTTGTGTTTAAGGCGACGAAATTAAAAAAAAGGACCCCTAAAATATCTGATAAACTGCTTTCGTAAATAATAAATTCTTTGTCGAAAGAGGTAAGATTTTTTACTGTGGGAATGGCAATTGCGCTACTGATTACTCCGAAAGGTATTGCATTGGTTAAGCAGTCTTTAAAGGAAAAATTTCCATAGAAACTGAATAGCCCTGCGATTAGGAAGGATAATGCAAGCATGGGTAATAATGCGCCCAAAAATGATTTTTTTATTAAGCTGATTTTTGATTTATTAAGTTCCAGTTCAAGAACTCCTTCCAGCACAATCAGTATAAGACCGAGCGTACCAAAAACAGGCAGGAAAGTAGAGAAATTGGGTAGTTGAATTTCGAAGAAAAATACCAGTTGCTTTACCAGCCATCCCAAAAGAAGCAACAGGATAACTGACGGAATTTTGGTTTTAGCAAATGTGAGATCAAATAAATATGCCAACAAAAGCAAAGAACAAAATGTTATGATTATGGCTGAAGTCATTGTGTAATTATGTATTGTATAGCAATATTGCCGTTGATTGTTTTGTTTGGACGACTAGATGGCGAGTGACAGCAGGTAAATTACAAATATTTATTTTATAGGATGTTTAGGTTAGTAAATGATACGACCTTTGATTACCAAGCCGTAATATATACAGCACTAAAAATGACTTTGTATAAGTGCCTAAAAAACTTTATTCATACAAATGACCTTCATTAATAATTTCTGCATGAGTGTTTGAAAACTTAATAAATTGCTTGAATCATAACAATGTTATTGGTGTGAGTAACAAATTCCGTTAGAAAATGTTTGTCATTTAATTTTATTTTTTTATGTTGGCCTCGTATATTTTTATCCATTCATCAGCACTTATTTTAGATGCAAGTTTACCAATAAGTTTATAGGGAATTTCTTCCGCTTTCTTAAATCTCAAACAACTCTTACCCATATCCAGCTTTGCCTTAAAATCTTTAGAATACTCATTTGTAAACCAATTCAATAATCTTTTGTCTGCATAAATACCCATGTGGTAAACAGCAATAAAGTTTTTTTGTGAAGCAATATTCATAAAAGGCAATGGCAATTTGGGATTACAATGATAACCTGGTGGATAAATTGAATGCGGTATTACATATCCTATCATACCATAATTAATTGTTTCTGAAAATCCTTTGCAGATGTTTTTAAGAATTTGTTTTCTTAGTTTGTTTATTGCCTCTTTCCTTTCAATTGGCAACTGGTCAACATATTGTTGCGGCGTGTCTGCTTTTATTTGCATATGCTCATTATTTGAAGATTATTTTTAAATAAAGGCGGTACATAAAGCGCTTGTTATTTTTAGAAATGTTCCCGGCTGCGCAGCGATTTAAGGTCCAAATAAATCAAGAATAACAATGGATAAATCGCGAAGCAATTAATTGTCACTTTCGGGAAGCTTCTGAAATATGTTTTTTTGCTCAAAAATATTTGCGCCAATAATTGTTTTCTTTTTAATCCTTGTTGATATCATTATAGCAAGCATCATAATGAATGTGGTTAATAGTATGACCTGTATAATGATAGCCTTGTTCACAAATGCAATGCGTTGCGAAGGTACAATTGACACAAATAATAAGATTGTAATGAGCCCTCTCGGCGATACAAACAGTAAAGATTTTAGAGGAAGCCTGGATAACTTAAGCTGAATTGCCCTAAATACGAATATGATAAGAACAATTCCCAATGACCAGGTCAATGTATCGGTATTTAAAATTTCCGATGTCTCCATTGAATAGCCGAAAAAAAGAAAAAATATAGCCCTTATTAAAAACGCAAGTTCAATAGTGAGGCCTTTAAATTTTTGGACTTCTTTATCTAATTCATTGGGGCGAAGCCGTTCGATCCATTTAAATCGTTTTAATTCATTAAGGTTTCCTAAAAACAAACCAAACATCATAATAAAAATAAGTGAGGGTAGGTGAAACTCTACAGAAATCTGGTAAATTAATATTACCAGCAATATGATCGGTACAAATTTGATATGATGCTCTATTTTATTCAGTAAATAGGAGAGACCAAGAGTTGCAACAAATGATACCAGCATAATGATAATTAGCTGTACGCTGAAATTACCAAATGAATGGAGCCCTATGATACTGTTCTGCGCAATAAAGTTGAAAAATATTACACTGAATATATCTGATAAACTGCTTTCGTAAATAATAAATTCCTTATCAGAAGGCCTTAGGTTTTTTACGCTGGGAATCGCGATGGCACTACTAACCACGCAAAAGGGAATGGCATTGATAAGACAATCTTTGAATGAATAATTGCTAAAAAATTGAAAAATAAAAGCCAGTAGAAATGCCACTGCAAACATGGAAAGCAGTGCGCCGATAAAAGATTTTTTGATAAGGGGCAACTTTGATTTATTTAATTCAAGTTCTAACGTGCCTTCCAGGACTATGAGGAGTAAACCAATGCTACCCGATATAGCAAGCAACGAAGAAAAATCGGGAAGTTGTATTTTTAAAAAGTGTGTAACTTCTTTCATTATCCAGCCAAGCAGCAGCAATAAAATAACCGAAGGGATTTTTGTTTTTGCGAATGTCAGGTCAAATAAATAAGCGATCAACAGGAGGGAACAGAATATAATTATTATTGCTGAGGTCATGTTGTATTAATTGTTGATACGCTTACATCGCCCTCTTTTATTTCATTTGGGCAATAAATCTAGCTTATTGTATGAAGCTTACCAAAAAAGCGATACAAGCTAATTGAAAACATTTTGCAGAGTCAGCTTTACCGGGGTTATTTGTTATAAGTGAACGGAGTCAAAGCGAATTAAGAGCAAATGGCCTGGAATGATTTTCGTATTTACTTTGAGGCTTAATTGCATTTTTGTATAAAATATTACAGTGTATTACATGAATACGTGCCCGTTAAATTTAACTTTAAAATGATCCTGGTATCATCATCTTCTTCAATAGACAAATTCGCAACTTAGCCCTGCCTGATTAATTATTCATTACAATTTACTGCCTTAGCTTTTTAAAAGTATTTATAAGGCCGTTGGTTGAAGCATCATGGGAAGTGATTTCTTCTTCATCCTTTAATTCAGGCAGGATTTCTTTTGCCAGTTGCTTTCCGAGTTCTACACCCCATTGATCAAAACTGTATATATTCCAGATGATACCTTGTACGAAAATCTTATGTTCATAAAGCGCAATCAATTCACCAAGAGTTGTGGGTGTAATTTTTGTTATCAAAATTGAATTAGTAGGCTTGTTGCCATCAAATTCTTTAAAAGGAAGCAAAGATTCAGGAACATTTTCCTGTAACAGTTCTTCCTTTGTTTTTCCGTTCATCAACGCTTCGGTCTGTGCAAAAAAGTTGGAGAGCAGAATCTTATGGTGATCGCCCATCGGGTTATGTGTAAGAACAGTTGCAATAAAATCGCAGGGAATCAACGGTGTTCCCTGGTGAATCAACTGGTAAAAAGCATGTTGACCGTTGGTGCCGGGTTCGCCCCAAATTACGGGGCCTGTTGCGTAGGTTACCCTGTTACCGTTACGGTCCACGTGCTTGCCGTTGCTTTCCATATTGCCCTGCTGGAAATAAGCAGGAAACCTGTGCAGGTACTGATCGTAAGGCAGTATGGCTTCAGTTTGTGAGCCAAAGAAATTAATATACCACAGGCTGATAAGTGCCATTAAAACAGGAATATTTTTTTCAAAGCTATTTTCTTTGAAATGCTTGTCAATTTCCCATGCGCCTTTTAAAAGTTCTTCAAAATTTTCGTATCCGATAGCAAGGGCGATTGATAATCCTATAGCACTCCATAAGCTATAGCGGCCACCTACCCAATCCCAAAAAACGAACATGTTTTCAGGATCAATACCAAATGCTTTTACATCTTTTTCATTGGTGCTCAAAGCCACGAAATGTTTAGCTATCACTTGTTCATCCATGGCAGTTTTCAAAAACCATTCTCTTGCGGAGTGTGCATTCGTCATGGTTTCCTGGGTAGTAAAAGTTTTTGATGCGATCAAAAACAGCGTCTCCTCCGGTGTTACTTTTTTTAATACTTTGGCTAGGTCCGTTCCGTCAATATTACTTACAAAATGCGGCTCGATACCTTCGATTTGGTATGGCTTAAGCGCTTCTGTAACCATTACGGGGCCAAGGTCGCTGCCGCCAATTCCTATATTAACGATGTATTTTATTTTTTTTCCTGAATAACCCCGCCATTCCCCGCTATGAATTTTGCCGCAAAACCTTTTCATTTGTTCCTGCACTTTTATTACTTCCGGCATTACATCTTTGCCATCAACTATCACGGGTTCGCCGGAGAAATTTCTTAAGGCAGTATGGAGCACTGGCCTGCCTTCCGTTTCATTTATTTTCTCCCCGGTAAACATTGCTTCTATGGCTTCCTTTACGCCACATTCCCCGGCAAGCTGCAATAACAATTGCAAGGTTTTGTCTGTCAAAATATTTTTTGAAAAATCACAAACGATATTGGGAACTGCGAAGGAATATTTTGCAAACCTCTCTGTGTCTTCTTTAATTAAATCTGTTATTCTTGCATGTTTTATTTCTTCAAAATGGTGCTGCAATTGTTTCCAGGATCCGGTGCCTGCAGGGTTTACTTTAGGAAGCATATCAGTAATTTTATTAAATTTTTAAGACGACGAAGTTAATGCATGCGTCCAAAATGACGAGAATGTTATTTCTTTCTGGATGCGACATATTTTATGGTATTTGATTCTTAATTTTTTGTTGTTACAATAGGTCTCAATCATTAAACCAACCTTTTAAACTGCCAGTCATCTTATCCAAATTGATGAGAAACACTGACACGTATATTCTCATAATTGTTGACCTTGAAGAATTCGGTCTGCTTTTGGAACACGAAATTAAGATGCACGAAGATGAAAAGATTGTCAGGGGTAAAGAAGGGCTTGATTCCATAGGCGAAATGTCACTTTATTTTCATAAGTAACGTCTGTGGATCTTTCATCTTTAACCTGCCAACGATCATCAAAGGAAGTTTGGTGTTAAAATGTTTGATCAGCTTACAAAGTTGCTTGCAGATCTTAAAAATGAAGGTGAGTTTTCAACCATTCAATCTTTTCTGACACTTGAGACGTTTAGGGGATAATACCTGCTGCTGAATAATTATTGTTTTATGGGTATAAGTCCCCTGATTCCCATATCTACAACCTGGTCGCCATTTAAAGGATCATAAGTATTATTGCCATCCATATCTTTCCACTCAAAGCTATTATTAACTGATAAAGAGATAATAACTGTAATATCCGAAGTTTCATTTCCTTTTATTTCAAGCGGCGAAGCGAATTTTTTGGTTACTACTCAAGATCCTGCTGGTACCGGGGAGGAAGCAAATAAGGGATTAGGAACAGTAGTTGCTCCGGGAGGCGCTTGTCCTGATTCAACAATTCCAAAACCTGATGGACTTGCCTCCAACGCCCAAAATCCCTGGTCTTTATTCGCATTTACGTTTAAAACGGAGTCTTTTATTTTAAAATTTTGTATGTAGGTTTTGAACCCAATAAAGGATGCAACAGTTGCGTCAACGATTTGTAAAGGCGTATTAACCTTAACTGTGTAATTCTGGTAAGCTAGAGAAATCCTTAGCCAGTTGTACGAACCCGGTTGGAGGTCTTTCAACGGAACACTCAAAAATGTTTCACTTTCTCCTGCAAATTTTGCCTTACTAAAGTCAATCGCATTGGTACCTCCTGAAATAGTTTCCGGGGCTTTGTACAACACATCTCCTCCTCCAAGTGCGGTAAACTGATCGGGACTTAATTCGAGGTAATGCGCACTCATAGTATTGAACACTGGAGACTTCGCTTTATTACCTTGGGCTATCCCGGCGGTCGTCCCCAGGTTATTTAATCTTTGTTGAGTTGAATCAAATTTGAAAATAAAATGGATTGTTGGTTCACTGTTATCATGATTCGTTTTACATGAAACGATGAAAAAGAAAGACACGCAGATGACAGGCAGGACGATCTTAAGCATAGTGATTATTTAATTATGAATTAAACGTAAAAAAATAAAAGTTATGCAAAAGCTAATTTTACTTGGGCCGGGGGCCTGACAATCAAATTTTCCCGGGCATATCGGAAATGAATGTTTTACAAATTTTCGATCACTTTTATCGTGTCGGTCACCATCTTTTCACTTATATCGAGATGAAGTACCATCCTGATTTGTGTTGGAGAAATAGGGAACACCAAAATTCCATACTGCCTGAAAGAGTCTGCAAGTGCACTTGCCGTGTATTCGCCCTTAACTTCAAAGATGATGATGTTAGTTTCTACCGGCATCATTTTCCCTGTAAAATCTTTCAGGAGTAAAGCCTCAGCTAATGCCTTCGCATTCAAATGATCGATATTTAACCGTTCAATATTATTATTAAGAGCGAATATACCCGCCGCCGCCAAATAGCCTGCCTGCCTCATACCTCCCCCAAAAACTTTTCTTATACGGCGGGCCTTATTGATAAAATTTTTATCACTCATTAAAACACTTCCCACAGGTGCCCCAAGGCCTTTGCTTAGGCAAATAGAAATGCTGTCGAAAATTTGCCCATAATTTTCTGCGCTTTCCTTGCTTTCAATGATAGCATTAAATAATCTAGCCCCATCCAAATGCAGTCTCAAATTATTTTGCAGGCAAACATCTTTAATATTCTGTAGTTCAGTAAATTCATAACAGCTCCCTCCACCACGGTTTGCTGAATTCTCAAGGCTTACCAGCCGGCTTACCGATTTATGAACATCATCAGCGTTTATTGCCGATAATACAAGATCAGCACTAATCCTTCCCCTGTCGCCATCCAATGGCTTTACCTGGCATCCTGAATTGAATGCTATTCCCCCTCCTTCATATATATATACATGACTTAGTTTATCGCAAATTACTTCATCTCCGGGCTGAGTATGGCACTTAATCGCGATCTGGTTGGTCATTGTTCCGCTTGGGCAAAATAAAGCTGCTTCCATTCCGAACATTTCTGCTGAAATTTTTTCCAACCCATTTACGGTAGGGTCTTCACTAAACACATCATCACCAACCTTTGCACTAAACATTGCATCTAACATTGCAGGAGTTGGTTTGGTAAAAGTATCTGATCTGTAATCTATCATTTGGCTAAATTATTGAAGATAATATTGAAAATTTGGTTGGATTTAAAAAATCATAAAGTTGTAATATTAAGTTTATTTAAATACGCTAAACGTTATGAAATGCCAATTTTAGATTGTAAATTTGTAAATGTTTCCTCAAGATTCAGTCCTTAACACATCTTTTGCAACATTTCCCTTACTTTTTATGTCTAAACATCGTATACTAATCACTAAATTAATTATAAACACACATGAGGCAACTTAAAATTGCTACGCAAATTACCAACCGTGATTCACAAGCTGTTGAAAAGTATTTGCAGGAGATTTCCAAGATCGGAATGATCACACCGGAAGAGGAAACTATTTTAGCACAGAAAATTAAAATGGGCGACCAGAGAGCTTTAGAGCGACTCACAACAGCCAATCTACGTTTCGTAGTTTCAGTTGCTAAGCAGTATCAGCACCAGGGATTATCATTAAGCGATCTTATTAACGAGGGTAACCTCGGCTTAATAAAAGCGGCACAGCGCTTTGATGAGACTAAAGGTTTCAAATTTATTTCATACGCTGTATGGTGGATTCGCCAGTCCATTTTACAGGCGTTGGCAGAGCAGGGCAGATTAGTCCGCCTGCCTCAAAACAAAATTGGCACCTATAATAAAGCTAATAAAGCCTACATGGCTTTTGAACAGGAACATGAAAGAGAACCTTCTACAGAAGAGCTTTCTGAAATTCTTGAAATGAGCGAAACAGAAATTAACAATATTTTTCAAAGCAATACCCGCCATACTTCCCTTGATGCTCCGGTACACGAAGCAGAGGATGTAGCAATGGGAGATCTTTTAAAAGGTCCGGGGGAAACTGACGAAGATGTAATGCATGATTCATTGAAGAATGAAATTCGCCGTGTATTAAAATCATTAAGTCCGCGTGAAGCTGAGATTGTAAATGCCTATTTTGGCCTTGACGGAGAGAATGGCGTCACCATTGAACAGATCGGTCAAAAATATGATCTTACGAAAGAACGCATCCGCCAGATTAAGGAAAGAGCTATAAAACGCCTTCAAAAAGCAAGATATAGCAGCGCACTCAAAGCGTATTTAGGTTAAATTCTTATAAGAGTTGAATTTAAACCCTTCCATTGTGAAGGGTTTTTTTATGTGCAGACTTATATATTTACCCACAATCGGAAACTTAAAATGCAGGAATGTTGTTTTGCCTAATTTTGTGCATATGAAAATGTTTCTTCTTCTTCTTTTCTGTATCCTAATTCTTATTTCGTGTGAGAAAAATATAAGATTTGATCTAAAAGCGGTTCCTGATTTACTCGTTGTGGATGCTTCAATAGAAAATGGGCAGCCACCGGTCGTAGTCCTTTCAAAAAGTTTTGATTATTATAGTGAAATAAATCCTCAATTACTGGCAGGTACTTTTGTTCATGATGCTGGTGTTTTTATTTCGAATGGGAACGCGACACAGCAATTGAAAGAATATTTTATAGATTCATCAGGCGGTGTCCGTATTTATTATTACTCAGTTGATACTGCAAATTTGCCTGCTGCTTTTGTTGGTGAGACAGGTAGCCAATACGACCTCAAAGTCGTTACGAACGGAGAGGAGTACGCCGCCACAACCACCATTCCTGCTCTTTCCAAAAAAATTGACTCATTGTGGTGGCAACCAGCCCCTTTTACAACAGATTCTTCAAAAGTAGTTGTGTTTGTGCGGGCCACGGATCCTGCGGGCCTTGGTAATTATATAAGATATTATACCCGGAAAGATAGTGGACCTTTTTTACCAGGGAGTAATTCGGTTTTTGATGATCAGCTTATAGATGGCACTACATACGACCTGCGACTTGATCCCGGCGTTGACCGTAATGATCCGGTAGGCTTTGATGACAACTTCTTTCATCGCGGAGATACAGTTGCGCTAAAACTTAGCAATATTGACAGGGTCACGTATCATTTCTGGCTTACCATGGAATTCGCCTACCAAAGTATTGGGAATCCATTTGCTTCACCAAATAAAGTATTGGGAAATATCAGTAATGGCGGATTGGGAGCATTTTGCGGGTATGCTTCAAGTTTCAAGACTCTAATTATTCCAAAATAAATAATTTAGGGTTTCTTATACACCGGACTTACGGTTTTCAATCTTCAAAATCATTAAATTTGGCGATACTATAATTATGGATACAAAAAACGAACACGTAGAGTGCTTAATAATTGGTTCAGGACCGGCAGGATATTCGGCTGCAATTTATGCCGCAAGGGCAAATCTGAAACCAGTATTGTACCAGGGAATACAACCTGGAGGACAACTTACTATCACTACTGAAGTGGAAAATTATCCCGGTTATCCTGATGGTATACAGGGACCTGATATGATGATCGATTTTGAGAAACAGGCAAAAAGAATGGGTACTGATATACGTTATGGATTGGCTACTGAAGTGGATTTCTCTGCATGCCCGTTAAAGGTACAGGTAGATGAAGAGAAGTGGATCGAAGCCGATACTATTATTCTCGCAACAGGGGCCAGTGCCAAGTGGCTTGGAATTGAAAGCGAACAACGTCTTAATGGGTATGGAGTAAGCGCATGTGCCGTATGCGACGGTTTTTTCTTCAAAGGGAAAGACGTATGTATAGTAGGGGCAGGAGACACTGCAGCAGAAGAGGCATTGTACCTAAGCAAGATATGTAATTACGTTCACATGTTTGTGAGAAGGAATGAGATGCGGGCAAGCAAAATAATGCAGCAAAGAGTATTGAGTACTTCTAACATAAAAGTTTATTGGGATACTGAGGTGGATGAAATTCTGGGTGATTCCAAAGTAGACGCTGTACGAATAAAAAATATTAAAACAGGAGAAAAGCAGGTTATTCCTGTAAGTGCATATTTTGTAGCAATTGGCCATAAGCCTAACTCGGATATTTTTAAAGGATGGCTGGATATGGATGAGGCTGGTTACGTAAAAACAATTCCCGGAAGTACGAAAACAAATATTGAAGGCGTATTTGCCTGCGGCGATTTGCAGGATAAAATTTACCGCCAGGCGATAACGGCGTCCGGTACCGGATGTATGGCGGCGCTCGATGCAGAAAGATATTTAAGCACACTGGAACATCCTGTACCTTCCGACAAATTTATGATGCCGGTAAGTGAAGATGGAAAGCCCGGATAAGTTTTGCTTTCAATCCATCAAAAAAATATGATCAAAGTTCAGTTACATCAAATCAAATTCCATTCTTTTCACGGAATTCATGAAGAAGAGAAAATTCTTGGAAATGATTACGTGATTGATGTGTCCGTCGAATTTCATGAAAACACACCGGTAATAACATCAATACACGAGACAATAAATTATGCTGAAATTTACAGGATTATTAAAATGAGAATGGAAATACCTACTCCACTTCTTGAAACCGTTTTGATGGAAATAGGAAGTGAGATTCATGAACAATTTCCGCAGTTAAGATCAATTAATATTTCTATAAAAAAGGTGCATCCTCCGATTGAAGGCATAGAAGGATCAGCCGTTGTAGGTTACCATAAAGAATTTTGATCAAATATCCCTTGTGTAAATACAAGTATGAAAACAGTTATTTTAATCCCACTACTATTAGCTTTCCGCCTTTTACCGGCCCAGGATGCAAATGAAATTATTAAAGAAGCTGACCGCCTGGAATCTTCCATGAATGATAGCCAGGCAATTCTTAAATACAAGGAAGCATTAAAAATCCAACCCAATAATATCACTGCAATCTGTAAAGTTAGTGAGCTTTGCAGCAGGATTGGCGCCAGGTATAAAGAAGACAAGCCCAAACAAACCGATTATTATAATGCAGCGAAAGCCTACGCCCAGGGTGCATTAAAGCTTGATTCTTTTAATTCTGAGGCAAACTTCGTAATGGCACTGGTAATGGGGAGAGAGGCAATGCAGCGGGGCGGCAAAGAAAAGATAATGGCAGTAAAAGACATCAAGCATTATGCGGATCTCTCAATAAAATACAATCCTAAAAATTATAAAGCCTGGTTTATACTTGGCAAATGGTATTACGAAATAAGTTCACTAAATTATTTTGAAAGAACTGCCGTGAAACTATTTTTTGGCGCGCTTCCAAACGCGGATATTAACGATGCCATTAAATGTCTTGAAAAATCAAAATCCTTGAATCCCGGCTTTGTTCTTAACTACCTTTCTCTTGCAAAAGCCTACGAGAAAAAAAATGACGAGGCCATGGCTAAACAAAACCTGGCAATGATGATCAGTCTTCCCGACAAGACACAGGATGATGCGAAATTTAAATCTGAAGGACGGGAACTTCTGAAAAAATTAGATTGATAAACGTGATTAGTGATGAGGTAAAAAGTTTGCATCATCACCTTCCATATATAACATAATAATTTCATAAAGCATGCTTAAAAAAGAATGGCTATTTAGTTTTGTAATTTTTATCTGTACTTCTGCAATGGGCCAGACAGATTCATCAGTCTACGATCCACATGACTTATTTACCCCGAATTTCTACCCCTCGTCAGTCAATGAATATAGGTCGGCTGATGGCCAGCCCGGTCCGAAATATTGGAAAAATAATGCCAGTTATAAAATTGCAGCCACACTTGATGATGTGAGAGATGAGATCGCAGGTGCCGTTACTATTACATATATCAATAACAGTCCACATCACCTTTCTTATTTATGGCTTTACCTTGACGAAAACCTTTACAACCTTGAATCCCGCGGGCAGGCTAAAATGCCTCCAACGAGACGTAGCCGCTATGGCGATGCAAATTCTCAATTCAATGGAGGTTATAATATTAAATCTGTAAAGCTTTTGCCTGCAGGAAAAAATAATGCTCCGGAAACCAATATAGAGAATATAGTTTCTGATACCCGGATGCAACTTCGTTTAGCCCATCCGTTAGAACCAAATGGGGGTTCTATCCAATTTAAAATTGAATATTCATATTTAATTCCGAAGTATGGTTCAGACCGAACAGGGATACTAGATACCAGGAACGGTAAAGTATATGCAATTGCGCAATGGTATCCTCGTATGTGCGTATATGATGATATCGAAGGTTGGAATACATTGCCTTACTTAGGGGCAGGTGAATTTTATCTTGATTACGGTGATTTTGATTATACAATTACTGCTCCGGCAAATCATATCGTGGCAGGTTCCGGCGAATTACAAAATCCACAGGAAGCACTTACAGCTACCCAGATAAAGCGGCTTCAACTGGCAAAGCAAAGTGATAAAACGATTGCGATAAGAAGTGAATCAGAAATAAATGATCCAGCCTCCCATCCACAAAAGAAGACGATAACATGGCATTTCAAAATAAATAATGCCAGGGATGTTGCGTGGGCGTCATCAAAGGCTTTTATATGGGATGCGGCAAGAATAAATCTTCCTTCAGGGAAAAAAGCATTGGCAATGAGCGTTTATCCTGTTGAATCTGCGGGTGACAGTGCATGGGGCAGATCGACAGAATATGTGAAGGGCAGTCTTGAAAATTATTCTAAAAGATGGTATGAATACCCATATAATGTTGCCACCAATATTGCCGCAAATGTTGGAGGCATGGAATATCCGGGTATCGTTTTTTGTGGATACAAAGCAAGAGAATCAGGTCTCTTTGAAGTCACAGATCATGAATTTGGACACACATGGTTTCCTATGATAGTAGGGAGCAATGAAAGAAAATACGGATGGATGGATGAAGGCTTCAACACATTCATCAATTCAATTGCTGATATAGATTTCAATAATGGGGAATATAAACCGTTGCCACAAAATAAAAGTGCTTTTTATAAATATATGTTTGGAAAAAATAGCGAGACTGTAATGAGTGAACCTGATGCGGTGAAGGAAGGTAATATTGGCCTCGCACTCTACAGTAAACCGGGATACGCACTGCAAATTCTCAGGGATGAAATTCTAGGTCCCGATAGATTTGATTATGCATTTAAGACTTATATAAAAAATTGGGCTTATAAACATCCCACACCGTGGGATTTCTTCAGGACGATAGAAAACGCGGCGGGAGAAGATCTCGGCTGGTTCTGGAAAGGAATGATAATCGAAAATTACAAGCTTGATCAGGCCATACAGGACGTTCAATATATAAATAATGATGCCACAAACGGCGCCTTGGTTACGGTTGTAAATCTTGACAGAATGACTATGCCCTTGTACTTAAGTTACGAAACTGAAAGTGGTAAAACAAACTTAATTAAAATTCCAGTGGAGGTGTGGCAAAATGGTTCAAAATGGATTCAAAAATTAAATACTACTGAACCCATTAAAAGTGTAACAATAGATCCCAGCCACGTTTTCCCAGACTATAATATTGATAATAATACGTGGACTAGTAAATAAGCTCGCGTGATAATTCGCGGTGCCTTACATCCAGACTTTGCTGGATGTAAATATTTTTCGGAACATTCAAGTTGCTTTTTGTTACTATTAAATGCTGTAAAAAACGAATATAAATGTCGCCTATGATAATTTAGCATTTCCGCTTATTGGCATATTGATTATTTAAATCTACTTTTGCAGCCATTTTATGAATTCTATCAGCGAAATATTTCCGTTACTTGATCAGCCTAAGAATATTGTAGTAACTTTTCATCAAAAGCCTGATGCGGATGCTATGGGTTCAGGATTAGGTTTATATCATTTCCTTTTGCAATTCGGGCATATAGTTACTGTGATTTCTCCTACCAACTGGGCAGGCTTTTTAAACTGGATGCCGGGAACGAAAAAGGTACTTGATTACGAAATGCAAACTGATAAAGCAAACGCTGCTCTTCAGCAGGCTGAGTGGGTCTTTTGCCTCGATTTTAATATATTAAACCGGACTAAAAAAATGGAACCGGTACTGATAAGCGCGGCAGCAAAAAAAATCTTAATCGATCACCACCAGCAGCCCCAGGCTGAGGCATTTGACTATGGAATAAGCGATCCTGCAAAAAGCTCTACTGCGGAAATGATCTACGACTTTATTGTTGAAAGCGGCCATTTGGACAAAATAAATACACAGGTTGGCGAATGCCTGTATGCAGGTGTAATGACCGATACCGGGTCCTTCAGATTTAATTCTACATCATCAAGTGTTCACAGGATGATCGCGGTACTTAAAGATAAAGGCCTTGAACACAGCCAGGTTCATGAAAATCTTTTTGACAATTTTCTTGAGGGGCGCTTCCGGTTTTTTGGAAATATTTTATTAAACAGGATGGAAGTATTTTATGAATATAATACTGCGCTTATCACCATCCCTCAACAGGACCTTATTAAGTACAATGTAAAAACCGGGGACACTGAGGGTCTTGTAAATTTCCCACTAAGCATTAAGGGAATTAGACTGGCGGCAGTTATTATAGATCGTGGCGATGAACGCAAGAGCTCTTTTCGCAGCAAGGGAGGTTTTGATGTAAATACATTTGCAAGAAAGTATTTCAACGGGGGAGGGCACTTTAATGCAGCAGGCGGTAAGAACACCGAGCCTCTTGAAGAAGTGGTTGGCCACTTTAAAGACGCAATTAAAGAGAATAAGGAACAATTAGCAAGTTATCAATTTTAAAAAAAAATAAACATGAGTAAAACAATTTTCCTGGCAGCCGCTTTAATTATTTTCCTGGCTGTGGGGTGTACCGAGAGAAATTTTGTAAAAGCTAAAAACGGTTTGGAATACAAAATAATAGGGGGAAGTGGCGACAAAGAAATCAAATATGGCAACACTATCAAATTCACGGCTTACAGCTATTACAACGATTCATTAATGGCCACTCCCTATGATTCTGTGCCACAATTAATGGAAATAGATTCGACGAAACTACCCCCGGAATATGTGACAATATTTAGAGCGGCAAAAAAAGGAGATAGCATAGTTACGAGAATATTAGTAGACACTATTATGAAATTCGGCCAGGTGCCTCCTTTCGCGAAGAAGGGACAATATTTGGGTTATCGTTTTAAAATTCTGGAAGTAATAACAGATCCTGCACAAGCCGAAGCAATGAAACAGGAAACTATGCAGACATTAAGAAGACTTGATTCATTGAATACGATTAAACAAACAGAAATTGACGATAAAATTCTTAGTGACTATCTCACAAAAAATAACATTACCGCCACAAAAACTGCCAAAGGAACCTTTGTAGAAATTCAGAATCCCGGAACAGGTACGCCGGTAGAACCAGGCAAGGCTATAACTGTGGATTATAAGGGGATGACACTTGATGGGAAAGTATTTGACGAGAGCTACGACTCTTCCGGAAAATCAGTAAAGCCATTCACATTTGTAGTGGGGCAACGTGGTGCCATTGAAGGGTGGCCTGATGGTTTGGTGTATTTTAAAGAAGGAGGAAAAGGACGTTTGTTCATTCCATCATCACTCGCATATGGAGCCCGTGGTTCGGGACCTTCCATACCGGCAAATACTCCTTTGATTTTTGAAGTTTCAGTATTGAAAGTAAATTCTGCGGAGGAATACCAGAATAAGATGATGGAGCAGCAGAAAATGATGCAACAATTACAACAAATGCAACAACAAAATCAACAACAGGGACAGGCTAAATAATTAGTATAAAAGATTGCAAAACGCCCTGCCTAATCGCGGGGCGTTTGTGCTTTACCGTAAGCAGTCAATAACTTTATAGCTTCTTTTGCTTCTTTTACATCATGAACACGCAGGATATCAGCCCCGTTTTGAAGCGCGATTGTATTAAGTACTGTCGTGCCGTTGAGAGCGTCTTCCACAGAAATATCCAGTGTTTTATAAATGGTGGACTTCCTGGAAATGCCGGCAACAATTGGTACGTCCAGCATTTGAAACAATGAGAGGGTTTTTAGCAAAGTGAAATTGTGTGCAATCGTTTTTGCAAAGCCGAAGCCCGGATCAATAACAATATCATGAATACCTGCAAGCCTGCATTGTTTTATTTTATTTATGAAAAAATCCAGGACTTCTTTTGTTATATCTTCATAAACCGCATGCTGCTGCATCGTTTCAGGTGTTCCTTTCATATGCATGCAAATGTATGGAACGCCAAGGCGGGCTATGGTTTCAATCATGCTACTGTCTAATTCACCTGCACTTATATCATTTACCATCGCAACGCCGGCGGCCACAGACTGGCTGGCAACATTGGCATAATATGTATCAACAGATAATACAACACCTTCAAGTTCTTTTACCAGTAATTCTATTGCAGGTAATATGCGTGATAATTCTTCTTCCTCTGATATTTTAGTGCTTCCCGGGCGAGTACTTTGTCCGCCTATATCAAGTATATCCGCCCCTTCCTGAACCATTTGAATGGCTTTTCTTAAAAGTTCATCCATATTTAGTAGCCGGCTACCCGCATAAAAAGAATCTCCATTTACATTGAGAATACCCATTACCAATGGCTGCTCAATTAACACCAGCCTTCGATGGCAATTCAATGTGAACATTATTTGTTTATGTTTATTTTTGATGATAATTATGCAAGTTACTACTGATCAACAATACGATAGCGCTGTGAACAGCTGCCGGGAAATATTTATAAACAAAACGAAGGATTATGGTACTTCATGGAGGGTATATCGAACCATCTCCATTGCCGACCAAATATACATTAAGGCGAAAAGGATAAGAAGTATTCAACAGAAAGGTTTTCAAAAAATAGATGATGGTGTAAAAGAAGAATTCAAGGGAATTTTTAATTATGCCATAATTGGCCTGGTTCAACTTGACATTAATGATGACGAAGCAGAAGATCTTTCATTAGAAGAAGCGACACGCAGGTATAATGAAAAAGTGATGATGGCAAAAAAACTGATGGAGGAAAAAAATCATGATTATGATGAGGCGTGGCGTGACATGAGCCAGGAAAGTTTTGTAGATCTTATTCTTGCAAAGACGCTGCGCATAAGGCAAATAGTACAAAATGATGGCGCCACTTTAGCCAGTGAAGGAATCGACTCAAATTATTATGACATTATAAATTATGCTGCTTTTGCGTTGATATTAGCGACATAAATAAAGTACACATTCTAATCAAATTCTTATGAGAGTAGTAGTTAATATAGCACGGGTTATTGTTGGAATTTTATTTATATTTTCCGGCATGGTTAAAGCAAACGATCCCCTGGGTCTTTCTTATAAAATGCAGGAATTTTTTGAAGTGTGGGCACAGAATCCCGGCTTAAAGCCCACGATGGATTGGTTATACAATTTTGCATTATCATTTTCAATAATTACCATCACTCTGGAAATTATAGTGGGTGTAGGTATTTTATTAGGAATATGGAAAAGATTCTTTAGCCTGCTGCTTTTATTACTTATCATCTTTTTTAGTTTCCTAACCGGCTATGCTGTCTTGTCAGGCAAGATTGCAACGTGTGGTTGTTTTGGCGATTGCATTCCTCTTACTGCCATGCAATCGTTTATTAAAGATCTTATTTTACTTGGTTTAATTCTTATCATATTTTTGGGGGCAAGATATATTGTACCAGTGCTTACACCGGCGGCAAATTTTATTATACTTATTTTCTCAGCTTTCATCGTGTTGGGATTTCAATGGTTTGTATTAAGGCATATGCCGGTTGTAGACTGCCTGCCATTTAAAAAAGGAAACAACCTTCTTGAACTCAGAAAAATGCCTGCCGATGCAATACCCGATAAAAAAGATTTTAGATTCATTTATAAGAAAGATGGAAAAGAACAGGAGTTCACAAGAAAAAATATTCCTGATTCAACATGGGAGTTTGTCAGTCGTGAAGATTTCATAATTGAGAAAGGAAAAAATAATGTACCGCCGATTAAGGATTTTTATTTATCCACTTCTTCGGGTAACGACACCACCGAAACTTTGCTGAATTACCCGGGCGAATATTATTTATTTTTTGTGAAAGATCTTAAAGGGACTGAAAATTACTGGCTAAGCAATTTTACTTCACTGTACTCCCAGGCAAAGAAGGAGAATATTCAACTATATATTGTTGCTTCACAAACTGCAGCAGCTGAACAATTTTTTAATGTAAAAAATAATTTTAACCTTCCGGTACTAAGTCTTGATGCCACAGCTTTAAAAACTGCAGCTCGTACTGATACTGAGTTGTATCTCATGAAAGGTCCTAACGTTGTAAACAAATGGGGAGGGGCGGATTTGAAAAAAGCGACCCGATAATGTACGATATACGAAGTTTGATATACCATGTGGAGCTTATAAAGGACTAAAATTTAGTATACAATTTTATCAATAGCATCAGGCAAAGGATAAAAAATCAGCGACTGAAAAAATGCTTCAACTCCTTATAAAGAAATTATTTTATGGATTACTTGTCCTTGCCGGAGTAGTGGTGATCGTGTTTTTTATTTTTCAGGCTTTTGCTGATCCCGCCAGACTCATAGTCGGGCAAACAGGAGATAAGAAGACAATGGACAATATTCGTAAAGAGCTATACCTTGATCAGCCAAGGTGGAAACAGTTTTTACTTTACCTGAATGACGTTTCTCCCATAGCCTTCCATTCAAAGCAGGAAATCAGGGATAAAAAATTACACGGCATATTTATTGGCGGCAATAAAAAATTAGCTTTTAAAATACCCTACCTGCGACGCAGCTATCAATCAAAAAAGGAGGTGACAGAAGTTTTAATGGAAGCGTTGCCAGGTACATTAATACTGGCATTCGCAGCAATGATCTTTGCAACAATAGCCGGAATTTTTTTGGGTGTATTGGCGGCAGTAAAACAAAATACGTGGCTGGATACTTCATCTGTCGTTGCAAGTGTTATTGGTATATCAGCCCCTTCTTTCTTCATGGCCATCGTGATTGCTTATTTATTCGGAATAGTGTTGCATTCTTATACTGGCTTGCCTTTCACCGGCAGCTGGTTTAGTATTGATGAAACTACAGGTGAACGATATCTTACATTGCAGAATTTAATTTTGCCTGCACTCACCCTTGGTATCAGACCATTAGCGATCATCACTCAACTTACAAGAAGTTCAATGCTTGATGTTCTTAACCAGGATTATATAAGAACCGCTTACGCAAAAGGTCTCAGCAAGAGTAAAGTTGTTTTCAGGCATGCCTTGCGCAATGCAATGAACCCCGTTATTACAGCTATCACCGGTTGGTTTGCAGAATTGCTTGCCGGCGCTTTTTTCGTAGAATATATTTTTGGCTGGAAAGGAATTGGAAAGGTAACCGTTGATGCGCTGGAAAAGCTGGATTACCCGGTTGTAATGGGTTCCGTACTTTTTGCAGCAACTATATTTGTTGTGGTAAATATATTTGCAGATGTGCTTTATGGGATTATTGACCCGAGGGTGAAACCCGAATAAATATCATTACCTGCTGAAAGCTTTGTCCCATCTCCTTCCTGGAAGGAGTTGAAGTTACGACATAATTTAACCCATGATTTATCTTAATTGATTCGCAACTGTGAAGCCTCTTCGAGAGGCACTAATTAACAAACCTCCACTGTACCCCGATCCTGAAAATATATCCCGGTGTTGGATAATTTGGCGCTGCAAAATTGTTATTGGTAAATCCAAATCCATCCGCAAATGATATTGTATTCAGATTCTCCAATTTTACAATGCCTGTGAATGATTTTATTCTAAAATTAAAATAAGCGCCGAGTTCAGGAAGATTGCTTATGGTAGTAGAATCCTGCGGAAAAAAATGACCGACAACCGGTGAATAATTATTGGCCTTATATGGGGTATTATATTTCACGTCGATGCCTGTACTTAAATTAAGGTTTTTAAAAAACACGCCTTCAAATGCAAGACGCTGCCTTGTAAAGAAAAGTGGTACTCTTACAGGATTGTTGCCCGCTGTTTGCTGAACGATAAAATCACTATATAAATTCAGGTGGCCGTGAATTTTATTTTTAGTTGAAGCAACAAATTGTGTAATATTTACAAGTCCATTAAACTGATCGGCCTGGTAATAATTTTTGAAATATGTATAATTGGCAATGGAAATATTCCTGGCGAGCAATAGGAACTTTGGATTGTTTGCAGCTGCTGATATTACAGTGATATTTTCCTTTTTTGTACTGAGTGTGTTATCAAAATTAAAAGATGAATTTCCCTCAAAAATATAGGAAGGAGAGCGGTTCACATTTTGAAATGTCACCTGCACGTCGCCAAGCCTGGGATTAAGAAAACGGGTGAGGTTAGCATAGGCGCTATAATCACCGGCATTGAGACCGGTTGCATAAAATTCTCCTTTAAGCAGGGCATCCCATTTTTTATTTCGTGTTTTGTTGCGGTATTCTCCGTGAAGTACTATGTTGTAAAAATTTTTCTTGAGGGTTAATGGGGCGGGGTTGGCCGAATCAGGTGATGATGAAAAATTTCCCGTGAAGTTTTCAAGCCGAAGCCCTGCTTCAATAAATTGCGCCGGATTTTTGGTTTCCGGGAATTGTTTTATTGCAAAATCATTTGACACAGACTTCCACTGATCCTGCACCCAAAAATTTAATCCCCCGGTGGGATTAAGTTTCAAATTGTACCATTCACTGAAAATAGCGGAATCTCTTTCTGCGAATGTTGCACTTCGCAAAGTATCTTTAAAGCGATAAGTATAACTGCTGTAATTAATAGTATGCTGAAAACGAAACTTTGGATAGAATAAGTAGTCTGTGGTGCTATCGTTTATTATGATAGAATCTTTAATGCCAAAATCATAACTCTGCCTGAAGAAAGCTGTAAAATTGCTATAAGCATTTCCTGTATTTATACTAGTTGAGAATACATTGAAAGATCCTTCAACATCTCCACCAAGATTAACAGGAATGCTGAAGCGCTTTTTCCTGTTTGGGTCAAGGAGGAAGGAATCATTTTGAATGCCCCCGTTTTCCGATACGGAAAGTTTATTGCCTACCAATACTAAATACGCTGCATATCTTTTTTTCGGCCCCTGGTAATTACTAAAGAAACGATAGTTGTTGTGATTTGAATTTTGTGTCTGGAACAGTCCCGGAGATGATATCAGCCTGTATTCCATACCGGCATTCCAGTTGGGTTTTATATTTTGCGTATGCAGTATTTTAATTACCTGTTCTTTGCCTGATGCAAGCAGGTAAGTTAATTGTGTAAATGGTCTTGTTGTCTTGTAGAATTCTGTATTTTCCAGGGTATATTTATACAAATCCAATGTATGGAACCCTGCGTCCCAGCCAGCTTTCAGAACCGGTGTAAACAAAACAGGGAAAGCTGCAGTGCCATTGTTACCAAGCGTTACGTAATTTGCAGGCACTGTATATATTTCGTTGAAATCGCTTACTGAAGAATCCAGTGTTTGACTTTTTAGAGAATCAAGGTATCGGAATGAAATAGTAATGGAATCCGCAAGATCATCGCGATGTTTGAATCCAAGTGAATCACCATTTTGTTTTCCGCGCTGAGAAGGATTACTGGTGTTACCCTGCCTATTGTTAGCTCCCGGCATTCTTTTTAGAATTCCCGGCATCTGCGACTGTACAGAACCGCCTATAGCCATCAGAACTATAATTAAAGCAAGTTGTTTAACAAGCTTATAAATTTTTATTTGCCTGGTTTCAGTCATCAGCTTTTCTTCTTAGATCGCCGCAATCATTTGCTTAAAGATGAAAGTGAGTTTTGGTTCAGCCTCACTCGCCGCCTGCAATACTTCTGCATGTGTGATTTTATTTTCTTCTTCTCTTATCCCTATATCGGTTATCACACTCATTGCAAATACAGGTAACCCCATATGCACTGCAGCTATTACTTCCTGGACTGTGCTCATTCCCACAGCATCGCCTCCAAGCAGGTTAAGCATTTTATATTCTGCACGTGTTTCAAAGCTGGGGCCTGTCACTCCCATGTAAACACCTTCTTTAATTTCTATGCCTTTTTCACTTGCGATATTTTTAGCTAAGGTAATAAGGGTTTTTTTGTAAGGCTCACTCATGTCAGGAAATCTGGAGCCAAATTCATCTACATTTTTTCCCAATAAAGGATTTAAGGTAAGCATGCTGATATGATCTTTAATAATCATAAGGTCTCCAACTCGAAAAGTTGTATTGGTGCCGCCTGCCGCATTACTGATGAGCAAGGATTGTATTCCCAGGAACTTTAAAACTCTTATAGGGAATACCACTTCTTCAGTAGTGTAGCCTTCGTAATAATGAAACCGGCCAGCCATGGCCACAATTTTTTTTCCGGCAATTTCTCCAAAAATAAGTTGTCCGCTATGGCCTTCTACTGTGCTTACAGGAAAATTAGGTATCTCGCTATAGTTTATTTTGAATTCAATATTAATTTCAGAAATGAAACTTCCAAGTCCGCTGCCGAGAACCACACCTACCAAGGGCTTTGTTTTATATTTTGATTGGATGTAATCAACAGCACGGTTAATTTTTTTCAACATAAGCATTAAAATGTCATCAAAGGTAAGTGAATGGGATATTGGTTGAATTATTGAATTGTTAATAGGGTGATAAGTTGAAATACGTATAGATTTTTTTTTAAAACAGTCGCGTATATTTTGAAATGGAAAACAATTCATTGCAGACGTATTATTGAAATAACAATAAATTTATCTTTGTGGTTAAATTTTTATAAGTGGGAACTGCAATGCAAATATTTGACTACACTAAGTCGAATACTGAACTTCCCGGGTTGTCCAAACAATATAACTCTGCAAGCCCTTATCCTCATATTGTATTGGAGAATTTTTTGAATCCGGAAACACTCGATGAATGTATCGCTGAGTTTAATAAATTGAATGAATCCGATGAATGGATCAATTATGCACATTATAATGAAAAAAAGAAGGGACTTAATAAATTGGATTTATTGCCTGCCGCAATTAAAGGGATAATAAATGAGTTGAACTCTCCCGAATTTCTACAATTTTTAAATACGCTCACAGGTATAGATAATCTTCAAAAAGATGATTACCCCGAAGGGGGAGGCATTCATCAATCTACTAGAGGGGGCTATCTGAATATTCACGCAGATTTTACCGTGCACCCTCATCACCGTAACTGGCAGCGCCGTGTAAATGTATTGGTTTACCTGAATAGGAATTGGGAAGAAGCGTGGGGCGGAAAATTAGAATTGTGGGATAAGCAAATGAAAGCTTGTGAAGTAAAAGTAGCTCCTGTTTTTAACCGTTGCATCATTTTTAATACTGATGCCGATTCCTATCATGGTCATCCCGAGCCGATGACTTGCCCTGAAGGCGTTTACAGGAGATCAATCGCTTTGTACTATTATTCTATTGAAGATAAACCATTTCGTCGCGCCACTTACTACCAGGCTCGTCCGGGAGAAGGCAGTAAAAAATTAATGGTGAAAATAGATAACGCCATGGTTGCTGCTTACACAGAAATTAAGGGTCGTCTTGGAACCAATGATAAAATCATCAGCAAAATATTGAAGTTTTTTTCAGGGAAAAAGAAGTGAGACTCGAGTCAGCATTCAAAGTTGAGATTTTGTAATCCGGACATCTTACCAACGACCAGGCGGAATTTATTTTGGTACATCTCTCTTCAAAAAGATAAACCCATTTTTCCTGTACAATTCTTTGAGCTCCGTGTATTCTTTAAATCTATCTATCCTATCTACCTTCGATACAAAGTATGCCGCCTTATCAATATCGCCTGTCAGCAGCCATTGCTCATCATATGAATTGGGGTTAACCGGTTTTTCTTTCTGAAAATAAAAAAGCTGGGCATAGCTGTAATAGCCCAATGTATTTACATAGCAATCTTCGCCCTGTCTCTGTATAAAAAAATCAATTGCCGCCCCCTGGGTATAGCGCTCCACTTTTGGTACTATAATAGCGGATGCAAGAAAAATTACAATGGCCGTGCCGGCAAATAAAGTCCATGCAGCCTTCTGAAAATCATTTTTCCTGAGATATCTTACACCAATCACTATTGAAGCAATCATTACCAAGCCTACAATCCCTTCAACACCACTCCAGTGAACATCAGCCTGCATCATGGCTTTTTCAAATTTGCCATCAACATAAGGAACCAGTTTTTTAAGATTCATTGCGAGGTAGGGAAATGCGAGTAAAAACAAAGAGATAATGCCACCAAGTATAGCAATAAAAACCCCAACATATTTTTTATAACTCATTTGTTGCAGATCCCATTTATATAAGGAATATGCTGCAAGAAACGTAAGAGGGAACCATGCTAATGATGAATAATGTATAATCCTTGATTGCACAATAGTGAATAAGATCGTCACGACCCAGAATAAAATCTGCATCCATTTTTTGAAATCTTTGTCATACCGGCTTGTATAATTTGATTTAAAAAAAGATGGAATGGCAAGTAGGGAAGCAGGAAAGCACCCTATCAGCAACACAATAAAGTGATAACCAAAAAATCCTTTTTGCCCGGCATCGTGCGTAGTGAAAAGACGGTATTGATATTTAAAAAATTCACTTATAAACTCTGGCCCATTTTTGATTAATTCATAGCCATACCATGTAGCAGTTACCAATGTTGCAACGAGTAAATATAAAATTGCGTGCCACCAGTTGAAATAAAAGCGAAAGCGATTGTAAATAAAATAAACGCCTGCTGCTATCAAAAACATCATTAGTGAAACCTGTCCCTTCATTAAGACCGAAAGTCCCATAAAAATGCCTGACCATATAACATAGTAGATTGGATTTTTTTTCAAGCCATCCTTATCAAAACTATTTCTTGACCAATGATACAAAATGAAATTATACAAGGATAAAAACGTGAAGAGGTTAAACCATGGATCAATAATGCCTGATTTAAAATACATGTTGGGAAAAAGGGACCCGCCAAAAGCCAGCGCCCAAAGCACACCGAATTTCTTATCATAGATCTTGCTGCCGCAAATAAATACAACGATTAAAGATATGATGCCACATATCGCGTTTGGAAAACGTGCTGCAAATTCATTGATGCCAAAAATTTTCATTGCAGTGCTTTGCATCCAGAAAAACATTGGCGGCTTTTCCCAGAAGGGCTTGAAGTTGATGTAGACTCTGCTGTAGTCATTCATCTTAAGCATTTCACGTGAGCATTCAGCAAAATTAACTTCATCCCAATCGAACAAATGCACCCTTCCAAGAAAAGGAATAAAAAAAATAGCTGCAAGAACGGCAATGAAAATGATGATTTGTGTTTTGCTTAATTGCATGATTTTAATGGATGGAAGATAATATAATAGTGGCTTTTATTTTGCCATCAAAAGGCGTCTAACCTTTGTCGCTACCAGTTGCCATAAGTGGTTCATACATCTTGCTCTTCATCAATCCCCATTTACAAAGACGGTGAACAATAGAGACTTTCAGCACCCCCAATCCATACGTGATACTACGTTGCAGGTTGATGCTTGAAGCTTCTTCAAAATACCTGGTAGGGCAGGTTATTTCCGCAATTTCATAGTCGAAATAAATAATCTGGGATAACATCTGGTTATCAAAAACAAAATCTTCTGAATTGATTTCATAGTTAATGCGCTCCAACACCTCTCGGGAAAATGCCCGGTAGCCAGTGTGATATTCCGCAACCTTTTGATTGAGCATCACGTTTTCAAAAAATGTAAGCGCACGGTTAGCGATGTATTTGTACAATGGCATGCCGCCATGTAATGCTCCTTTGCCTAAAGTTCGCGAACCAAGTACCACCTGGTAGACATTGTTTGCAATAAGATATGCCATTGAGGGAATAAGTTTTGGCGTATACTGATAGTCGGGGTGCAGCATGATGATGATGTCACCACCAATTTCCAATGCTTTTTTGTAACATGATTTTTGATTGCCTCCGTATCCCCTGTTTTTATCATGTTTAATAATATGTGAGATACCGAGTTCATGACCGATTTCAATAGTCTTATCACTGCTGTTGTCATCCACTAATATCACTTCGTCCACTATATCAAATGGAATCTCCTGGTAGGTTTTTTTTAGAGTAAGTGCCGCATTATAAGCAGGCAGAACAATCACTATTTTTTTATTATCAATCATAATAATTTCCTTCTTCAATTTTTAACCTTCATTAAACCTGGCAGCACAGGAGGCCGCAAAATTACTTTATTGAAATTAGAGCTAAAAAAATAATGCTGTTGCGAGCTATCACGTTAAATGATTTATTCAATAAAACGCCTGGCTGTTATTGTCAAATCTTTATTCTATTTAATAATTAGACTTTATCTTCGCCCGAAATGTTGTTTATATGAATTTACATGAATACCAGGCTAAAGAATTATTAAAAAAATACAATGTTCCAATACAGGAAGGAATAGCGTGCAACAACGTAGCAGAAGCCGAAGAAGCATACCGCTATATTAACAGCCAGTATGGGAGTAAGTTTGCAGTTATTAAAGCCCAGATACACGCAGGTGGTAGAGGAAAGGGCACCATCATCGGGACTGATCAGCGGGGTGTGGCTGTTGCGAAAAATGCGGAAGATGTCAAAAGAATTGCAGGTAATATTTTGGGGGGTACGTTAGTGACGATACAAACGGGTGAAGCCGGTAAACAGGTTAATAAAATATTGGTAGCGCAGGACGTATATTATGATGGACTTGAAAAAGTAAAAGAAATTTATCTTTCAATTTTATTAGACAGGTCAAAAGGAAAGAATGTAATAATGTATAGCACGGAAGGTGGCGTAAATATTGAAAATGTTGCTCACGATACTCCTGAGAAAATTTTTAAAGAATGGATTCATCCAGGCGGTGGCCTTCCCCCTTTCCAGGCGAGAAAAATAGGATTTAATCTTGGCCTCAAAGGCGATGCATTTAAAAATTGCGTAAAGTTTGTAACTAACTTATACAATGCCTATGTAGGACTTGATTGCAGTATGCTCGAAATAAATCCCTTGTTTAAAACAAGTGATAATAAAATACTAGCTGTTGATTGTAAAATGAACATTGATGATAATGCATTGATTCGCCACCCCGATATTAGTGAATTGCGCGATATCGCTGAAGAAGATCCGACTGAAGTAGAAGCGGCAAAATTTAACCTGAATTTTGTGAAACTTGATGGTAATGTAGGATGCATGGTAAACGGTGCAGGTCTTGCAATGGCAACGATGGACATGATAAAATTAAGCGGAGGTGAGCCTGCCAACTTTCTTGATGTAGGCGGTACTGCGAACGCACAGACGGTGGAAGCAGGATTCAGGATAATTTTAAAGGATCCGAAAGTAAAAGCTATCCTTATAAATATTTTTGGCGGTATTGTTCGTTGCGATCGTGTAGCCCAGGGAGTTATAGATGCTTATCAATCTATCGGGACTATAAATATCCCGATAATTGTTCGCCTGCAGGGAACGAATGCGGAAGTCGCAAAAGATCTTATTGATAAAAGCGGTTTGAAAGTTCAGTCGGCTATTCTATTAAGCGAGGCTGCAGATTTAGTAAATAAAGCGGTGGCCTGATTTCCCCTAATTTTGCTTTGCAAAATCTAAATAAGTTTTAAGATTTAATAAAAAAAAATGTCGGCAATTTGCCGACATTGGATTGAATAACACTTAACGCCTGGTGTTTTATTTAGGAAGCAAGACCTTGTTTACTACATGAATTACTCCGTTACTTTGATTCACATCAGCAATAGTTACGCTGGCTGTACCGCCGTTCTCGTCAGTAACCATAATTGCATTATCGTTTTGTTTAATGGTTAAATTTTCACCCTGCACTGTAGTTAGTGTTGCAGAGCCGTTACCATCTTTTATCATTTTCATAAGGTCCCAGGAATTTAATCTGCCGGATACAACATGATATGTTAGAACTGCTGTAAGCTTTTCCTTGTTTTCCGGTTTCAAAAGCGTTTCAACAGTACCATTTGGTAATGCGTCGAAAGCTAAGTTGGTAGGAGCAAAGACTGTAAACGGGCCTGTGCCGGACAAAGTTTCCACAAGACCTGCTGCTTTTACTGCGGCAACTAAGGTTGTGTGATCTTTAGAATTAACGGCGTTTTCAACAATATTCTTTGTAGGGTACATTTCTGCTCCTCCAACCATCACTGTTTTATTCATGTTGTCCTTCCCTTCCATTTTATTCATCTTGTTGGTAGACGTACATGCTGCAAATATTGCCATAGAGCATATTGCTAATAATTTAACTTGTTTCATTTTATAAATTTTTATTTTTTGGTTTCATTTATCTACGTGGTATGTAGAACATTGGATTTAACGCCTCTAAAAAATGTAGGAATTAAGTGCAATTAAGCATTTGCAGTACATACGCACCCTTTCTGCAATAGTAACGGTATAGACTATACGAATATAAGTTGAGATAAAATTTGTAAGAAGGATAATGTGTAAAGGAAGAAAAAATCAGATTTTCGAAATTACCACCATTTCATCCATAGTAGGCGTGGGGCTTCCACCGGCTTTTTCCAGGGTGATAGCAAAAGCATCTGCTTTTCCGAATGATTTCATTTTTTGAATGTGGTAGGTAGCTTTTTCTGTAGATATCATTCCGCCATCAATGGGTTTACCATCTACAATCGCCCAAAGCTGGTATTGTTTTCCAGAAGGCGCTTCAGGGAGATTTGAAGGATCAATATAAACCTCACCTGTATTTTTCATCCAGAATATTTTAGCCAATGCTTTGGGCGCATTAGCGGTACCGCTCAAAACGACCGGGAGCGAGTTTTTATCCGTTATTACGTCAAAATCTTTATTCATCGCAAGATTCATGGAATCTTTTTCAGCAATTCTTTGTTGAGCAACCTGGAGATCATTAGTTGCAGATTGATATTTATTGTAATAAGAATAATTGAGTATGATGCTCCCGAGTAATAAAATAATAATAGCTGCTGCGGCAATTTTGAAGTAAGAAGGTATGCGGTAAATGGCAGTTTCTTTAGCTGTATCATTTTTAGAAAAGGCTAGAATATTGTCATTGTCCGCCGAGGTAATCCTGGTAAACAATTTATCTTTTACAGACGCAGAAGGTGCTATCGCATGGGCTTTAGCATATGATTTAAGAGACCCCTCTATTTTTTCAAGTTCCGTTTTTACTTCAGGATATTGTATAAACCACGATTCTACCTGCGCTGTTTCTTCAGGCGAAGTAAGGCCCATAGAATAAAGCTCAACTAAACCGGATGATATAATGTCGTTTATATTCAATTTATTTATTGCAAAATTTTTCTTAATTCCATGATTGCTGTTCTCATTTTTGTTTTCACAGTTCCTAACGGTATATCCAAATGTTTTGATATCTCGTTCTGCGTAAAGCCGCCAAAATAAGCAAGATCAATGATTTGCTTTTGGTCGTTTTTTAAAAGGGTTAAATGCTTTCGAATTCCTAAAGCGTCAAAACTTGCAGAATTGGTGGAGTCATCAGTAATATTATCTACGGCATTCTCGGTATTCTGGATTTTTGCCTGCTTCTTGTAACCCTTGCTTCGTAAAGTATCAATAGTGAGGTTGCGTGTTATATTAATCATCCAGGTAAAGAGCCGACCTTTTGAATTGTCGTAATTGGAAAAATTGTTCCAGATTTTTACAAAAGCTTCCTGTAAAACATCCTCTGCGAGCTCCCGGTTTTCGAGCATTCTAAAAATAATTCCAAATAAAGCGGGTGAGTAATTATCGTACAAATATGAGAATGCAGATCGATCCTTATTTTTCAATAGGTGTACAAGTTCTTCCTCACTATATTTTTTTATTTCCGGCAAATCTGAATCTGAAAATTAATTATTAATTGTTACGAAAAATCAGAGTGATAAAGATAGGTTTTTACAATTGATATTTAGATTTTCGGCAATTAGTTCATGAGAGAAAAATAAGATCATTAGAGAACCTGAAGTTATTTTTCAAAATAGCATACACTTCCACCAACCCAATCTTTATCCATATTATATCTCACTCCGATCATTTTTCCTTTGCTTAATCTTGCAAGGTTGTTTACTGCAATAGGTCTTGGTGCCCCGTCTTCCCAAAAATAGAATATTCTTACTTCGGCTTTTGCAGGAACATTTGGTGTTTCAATTACGTCGGCATATTTTACTTTCCTTTGTAATATCCAGTTTTCAGGATTTGTAACTGCATCAATATCTTCCCTTGTTACATCAATAATCACTCCCTGCCCCGCGAAAGAGAAAAGCGGCTTAAGCACAAAATTTTCGAGATCACCAGGAAGCTGTTTTATTTCGTTTAAAAAAAACGTTTCCGGCACATAACGGTTACTGATGAACGGAATCGTAAACTTGCTTATCCTGTAAAACCAGTTTGGATGTGGTACCCATTCCACATCGAGCGGCCGGGTTATATCAACAATAGCCCCGAGATCTTTCTTTATGTGGCTGAGTTCGTCAAATATGATGCGATTATAAATTCTTTTTATTTCAATTTTTTTGCCATCTCTTTTGTAAAACAATTTTTTCCATTCCTGCTCAAGTTCGGTAAGGCAAACAATCGGGATATCCAGGTAATCCTGTGTGCAATAAAAATCGATTCGCGTCTTTTGTTGATGAGGCTTTATTTCGAGTAAAACCACATTTTCAGTCTCATGCTTGCCAACAATTATTTTTTTCAGAAGTTCTGTATACGTCGCAGTATTATAGCCATTGAGATAATGATCGAAACTTTCAGGAATTATAAAATGTTTTTCTAACACCTGCGGATACATAGCCTGGAAACCAAATAAGGTGGGGAAGCCCTGCATTTCTATTAACTGCGGTTCAAGTTGACCGTTCTCATTTTCACATATTCCAAAGTCGAAAGCGATGAAATTGGTGTGATTATTTTCCCTTGGAACATTTTCCCCTTCAGGTATTGCATGTGCCGTCAGTTGCTTAAAGTCGGGCCTGACAATAAAATCCACGATAGCTTCGCATGCATCCAACATTTTTTTGGTAAAATCTTTAGGAATAAATATCGGAGTTTCCGCTATCCGAAATGCAATATCTCCCGGATGTTTGCTATTCAGGTCTTTCAAAAAATCTTCATATTTTTTTTGAGTAAAATCCTGGTTGAACTTTTTTCTTAGTTCGTGTATCACGCTATTTTAATTTTTTACGATCAAATAGAAAGATAAAGTAATTCTGGAAATTCAAGACTTAAATTTGGCAGTTGAAAGTCAATGTTCATGTTATGTTGTCTTCACATCTTACATCAAATATTGTACACCGTATACAATTAAGCAACAACCGGGTGTAGGCTATATAGCGCAATGTTCAAAAAATTTGGAAGTATATGTGAGTAGGTCCACATGATTTTATCGGGATCATCCAGGTGTTTAATCATTGATTCCCATTTTTGCTGTCCGTGGTTTTCTATGACGGTTGTCTTTTTCTCTTCGGTTTGCAAATACATACTCATACCAATGGGATCAGCTTCAGGATGAAACTGTGTCCCTATGAAATAATCACTAAACCTGATACCCATAATTGCTCTTTCCAATGCTACATGAGTCCGTTCTTTTTCTATACAAAGTATCCGGGCTTTTTTATGTAAAATATTCATTCTCGGTTCTATCACCTGGTACTCTCTGCTATCCACCGCATAAAACGGATCGTTCATTCCACTAAATACAGATTCTTCTTTTCCTTCCTCCAAAAGATGAATTGGGAACACACCAAAAGAGGTTGATTTTCTTTCGCAAACATTAGCAAGTTCCCAATAACGGCATACCAACTGGAATGAATGACAAATAAAGAATACGTATTTTTTTTGGATATTTAACTCATGATTATTCCAGGTTTCTATTTGGTTTAGCCAGTTGAAGTAATTTTTTTCCCATTCCGAGCCTTCACTTTCCAGGGGGCTACCAGGCCCCCCCGAACTAATATAAATATCGTAGCTGGTATCAGGCACACTGTTTTTTAAACGCACATCGAATTCGTCGAGTTCTATTTCCAGGTTATGTACTTCTCCAAAATTCCTGATGATCGCACGTAAGCCTCTCATTCCCTGGTTTTCCACTCCTTCATATAAATCTAAAATAGCGATACGGAGTATTTGCTTTTCATTCAAATTCATCACGCAAAGATAATTCATTTGTAAAAGCAGTTGTATGTGTCAATCCAAACATATCAGTAACATAATTATCTTTTTATTTCGCTACTTCAATATCCGGTAAAAGCATAATTATTAAAGATTATTTTAATGCACGAAGTAAAAAGGTTGGATCGATAAATCTGGTTTAGGATGTAATAAATACATTTGATTGTTGTAAATATAAAATACCCTGAAAGTCTTTCAGCAAACTCTTCAATTAGAAGAGAAAAAAAGAGGATTTCACCTGGTCACTGATGAAGTGATTGGCAGCATCCCACAAATTAGTGAAATCAAGGCGGGCATTCTTCATGTGTTTATTCAACATACTTCTGCTTCACTTACTTTAAACGAAGATGCTTCCCCGGCAGTCAGAAAAGATTTTGAAATGTTTTTCAATAAGGCGGTTCCTGAAAATGATCCTGATTATCTTCATGATGATGAGAGCCCGGATGATATGCCTGCGCATTTAAAGGCGGCCTTGCTTGGCAGTTCGGTTACCATCCCTATAACAAATGGAAAGCCGGCGCTGGGAATGTGGCAGGGCATTTATTTATGCGAACATCGTAACTATGGACACAAGAGAAAACTGGTAATTACACTATTTGGAGAATGATTTTTTCATCTGTCAATATAATTTTGAACTTTCTTTTCACTTCCCTCCCAAATTAAACTTTTCGGACTAACTATTATGCTTATATGCTTTCACGGTTCTATTATCAAGGGCAATTATTTTTTATTGTAGAAAAATTGAACAATTACTGCAGCTATTAAACAAAAAAATTAGTCCTGGTAATAATTTGGAGTAACGTTTTTAACACTGAAAACACAAGCCATTTTAAACCTGGCAAATCTTCCGAAAGGAATTTATTTTCTTAAAATAGAGACGACTAATGGAATATCTGTTCAAAAGTTTCTATTGCAGTAATGCAAGATAAGGAGTAAAAAAGGGCTTCTGTAAACGAATATTTTAAATATCTACCGCAATTATATTTCCTGCTTAATCTTTTTCTTTTCTTATGACACCCTGTTGTCGGTAATGCTCTTTTCTTAATTCATCTTCATCATCCATTTCAGGACCTTTCATTATTTTACGCCAATCAATTTTCCTGTTATATCTTTTCATGGCTACCTGCGGATCAAATACTTCTTTAGATGGAAATGTCAGCGTGTAGGGTGTGTAGTTAGGCTTGTAAGTAAAGTAATCCTGCAGGAGCGTCGCCGTAGCATCATATTGATTTACGTAAGGTACATTCAGTATGGTATATATAGTTTTCAATATGGAACCAAAATTAGTATGCGTGTGCGAAACATATTTATGTTTTACATAGGGCCCTGCCATCATAAGTATGCTGCGATGTGCATCAATATGATCCACACCTCCCTGCGGATCGTCTTCTGTGATTATTACCAGCATGTTTTTCCAGTAAGGTGTCCGGGAAAGGAAATGAAGAATTCTTCCAATGGCCAAATCATTATCCGCAACATAGGAATGAGAATAAGGATACCCGTCCTCAGGCCGTGGAGACGCTGTATGATCATTGGGCACCTGCATAGTTATAAGTTGAGGCATTTTTGTTTTTCCCTTTAACCACATTTTTGTAAACTCACCTTCAAACTGATCCATACGGAACTGGTCTGGTATATTGGTATTGAAGCCCGCATAATTATGGCTGGTGCGTGGATATAAAGCCTTCTGCATGGGAACCATAACACTATGCCCTGAACCTGTAAGCGTGTCATTCCATTCTTCCCGGTTATGCGCGGTTTCATTGGCTTCGCCAAAATTGTAAAAAGAAATGTGGCTGCGATCCATCGCTTCCCAAAGCCCGCCTCTTTCAGCATAATCTTCCGGGTCCATACTGCCTGTTGATCCTGGGAATCTTCTGCCGGATGCTTTGGAAAAAAGCTTTGATGTTTTATCAACACTGGAATTTGTTTCTACCCATTCATTTGGTATTACCCCCAGCATCCAGTGATGCCCATGAATAGATGCATCGCTATCACAATAATAATTATCGGCAAAGGCAAACTGATTCGCGATCTTTAAATGATTGGGCGCTATGTTCACATGATACAAAGTTTTATTTTTCGCATTCTTTGGAACAATATTTACATTAACACCGAAGCGTGCTAAGGTTGAATCACCAATGCCTGTTTTTAGTTGCCCCATTACCTCATCATAAGTCCTGTTTTCTTTGGTGATGTAAACAATATATTTGATTGGGCTCTTTCTCAGGTTGAGTATGGGAGGCAATGGATTTTTACCATCATCTTTTACATTTAACTTTATAAATGTATTGCTAATTGCCTGCCGGGTGTAAGCTGATAGCTGCTCATTATCCAGCATTTTAATTTTTTGAAAGGTTGCCAGTTGTATATCGCCTATGTAGGTTCCCTGGACAGGATCAACAAAATCTTTTCCTCCATTTGGCCCCGCGCCATACCCACGGCAACTTATAACATACAGGTCTTTTTCATCTTTGGAAGGCATTACTCTTACAGGCCCCCAGCCTGTTGGTATAAGGCCTTTGGTTACTTTTGTATCTACATCAATAACGGCTATCGCATTAAAGCCCAGTAATGCAACGTACAATGTTTTTTCATCTTTACTTAAGGAAATACCGAACGGCAGTAGCCCGCGATAATGATCAATAAGCTTATCAACTTTAATATCTATATGCCCAATGATCTTATGCTCACGGTAATCTATAACCGAAATATTATCATTGGTGGCATTGGTCACATAGGCATACCTGGTACCAACGGCAATTGAGTTTGGGCTTGAACCGCCTACTACTTCCGCGCCTTCTACCATCTGCCCAATTTGGTAACCGGTCTTAAACTTGTCAATAACTTTATTATTATCGAGATCAATTGTATAAACACTCATTGCTTCAGGCGCCAGCGGACTGCCTACACCGGGAATTTCTCTTCCATTTAATATATAACCATTAATAGATTCCTTTGTGCCGTTACCATAAGGTTGAATAGGCAAAAGCATGCTGTCATAGTTTTGTGGCGTAATGTCCGGCAGCATCGGGTAATCATACATGCCCACATTTGCTACGAATACAGTTTTTTTATCCGGACTTATTGAAAGCCCAAAAGGCTGTCGTCCTGTTTTTATAGAAGCAGTTATTTTTTTAGTTGTAAGATCTATACGGACCATCCTAAAATTTCCCCTGTCTAAAACCAATAGTTCGTTGTTACTATCGTCTAACAAAAGATCAGAAGTAAAACTATCTTCATAGTCAATTGAATCAACTATTCCGTTTAATGAAATGGAATCGGTTCTTTGTAACTTTTCGATATCATACACTATTACAGCGCCATTGTCGCCACCGCTTAAATAAACTTTCTTTGAATCAGGTGAAAAGGCAACCCCCAAAAATGAACCGTTTGAAAAGGGTGATTCAATAGTACCATCATAACTTGGCACCCTTGTATTGGTAAGAGTTTCATTATTAATTATTGTAAAAACACCGTTATGTATGGTCACAGTTTTTGTGCCGTCAGGCGATATGGCCATGCCAAAGGGGTCATGTGTTATCTGGATAGTTTCGCCAGCAGGCGTTACATAGCGGCCACTTGCAAGTACGCTTTTTCCTTTTTTATCAATGTGGGTATAATCTTTTATCGCCGGTACAGATAATACCTGGTAATTCTTTTGCCCTTTAGACTGGATAGAAATAATTAGAAAAAATACAAAGAGTAGTTTATAACAATGTTTCACAATAGAAAATTAATGAAGATAAAAAATTTTATAAAAGTAGCCTGGTCGCATGATATATTTAAGAAAAGAAGTTTACAAATTGATAAAAGATGTTTAATTATTATCCCACAAGGTATTTTATTTATTGAAACTATATCCCGCCGTTATCATTAAGTTTCTTGGTGCGCCCGGCCATTTGTTTACATTATTATAAGCTCCAATCCAATAGGTTTTATTGGCAATATTATTAAGGTTCAGTCCTATATTGAACTCTTTATAAGCATACCTTATTCCACCATTTAATATGCAATATCCCGGAAGCGCTAAGCCTTGTTCCAAAGTGTTCCTTACCCCAACCTGCGAATGCCCGCCCGCAATACCAACACCCTTAAGAAAGCCGTCTTTAAAAGTATATTTCATCCAGGTGCTGCTTTGATTTTTTGGAGCATTCTCTACCAGCGTCCCTTCCTGCGATGCTATTTTACTTTTTATAACTTTTGCAACACAATAAGAATAGGAAGCTGCAATACTAAGGTTGGATAATATATTTCCATTTACCTCCGTTTCTACCCCTCTTGACCTGTCCTCACCTTGTTGTATATACAGGTTTGGATTAGCAATATTATTAGCATTTACAGCTACGTTATGAAGTGTTAACTGGTAAAATGCAATGGTTGCTGATATTCGATTATGAAAGAAATTAGCTTTGGCACCGGCCTCATACAATTCACTCGTTATAGGTTTAAAAGGCTCATCAAATACCTGGGTGCTTGTAGTTGCTTCGAAAGGATCGAAACCTTTATTGTAAGTTGCATACAGGCTTAAATTAGGTTTTAATTCATATACCAATCCCAACCTCGGCAAAAAAACATTTGCTTCATCTTCATCCTCACTTGTAGTATCAACTTCTCCCCCAGACGCTTCATATAACTCTTCTCTCAACCCTATAAGTAATTTCCATTTGTTAATGCTTATTTGTTCCTGCAGGTAAATACCCTGGGTGTGGTATATGGAAGGCTCCACATCACTTGCCTGCGATTCGTAATCTGAAATAGTATATTTCTTTAGATCCGTTGAGATGTACCTGGGATTCTTCAAACTAAATGTTTCTGCGATACCACTCCCCTGTAGAAAAAGGTTTTGATCTTCGTAATATTCCTGGTCAAGTTCAACCTTGCTTTTTATATAATCATAACCTGCTAAAAGCTGGTGACTAAATTTCCCTGTATTGAACCTAAAAGTAAAATAGTTAGTAAAAGTATTGGTAGTAGTATGATAATCCCATGTCGTAAAATATAGATTGACTGAATCCGGCGTAATATAACTTTGAACGCCATGCTCAACCGTATTTTGCTGCGTAGTATAATTTAGATAGCCACTGTTGAAATTAATATGGTTGTTTATTTTATAAGAAAATAAAACATTCGAAGCATAATCTGTCTCGTGCAGGTAATCTCCCGGTTGAGCTGCTATAAGAGTCGTGGGAGTTGACTTTAATGAATAATCATTTTGAAAGCCGGGCTGCCCCCGGTCAAGTATTGTGTTGATGTGCGACAAAGAAAAATCCACGTTTAATTGAATTTTTTCATTCGATATGAAGGAAAGCGAAGGCGCTAGTTCAAAAGACTTTGCAAAGTATTGATTACGGAACGAATTGGTTTTGTCGTACCCTGCATTGAACCTGTACAACAGAGTTTTATTACTGTTCAAAGGGCCTGTAACGTCTCCGGTTACACGATAATGATTCCATGTTCCTCCGCCAATATTGATTTCTCCTTCGTGCTGTGACAACGGTTTTTTTGTAACAAGATTTATAGTGCCCCCGGGATCACAATTGCCGTAAAGTGTCGCTGACGGGCCTTTCACCACTTCAATCCTTTCTATATTTACAAGCATAGGGCTCGTATAGGTAGTATTATACCCACGCAGACCGTTTATAAGACTTGCATTTTCAGCCTTAAAGCCCCTTATAGAATAATCATCATACCCTGAATAATTATTTACACCTGCAGCGTCATTAGCTGCCTCTTTTAGCGTGAAATCCATCCTGTCTACTATAAGTTCCTTTGTAATGGATGAAATGGATTGTGGAATATCTATGGTGGTTGTTTGTGTTTTGGTTCCTAGAAAAGAGTAATCGCTTTTATAAGAATGGGCTATTCGTCCTCTTACTTCTATATCCTGAAGCCTTGTGATATTAAAATCAAGATCAATATTACCAAGGTTTAGTACTTCTCCTTCCAAAGGATGTACTGCAGTCAACTGTACCTGAGATTCAGCCGAAGTTATAACAAGTGTGTCTTGAATTGGCAATACATTCATCAATTTAAAATTGCCATTGTTGTCAGTCTCCGTAAGTTTTTTTTGTTTCTTCAGTTCAACAGTAACAAAAGCGGGTTTGCTGTTGTGCATAAATATCCTTCCTGTAATAGCACTTTTATTTTGTGCAAAGAGGCTGGCTGGTAAAAGAAATGGCAACAATAAAAATAAGCTGGGTATAATACTTTTCATTCGTGTCATAGATAAAGGAGCACAATTTAGCTCAGACTCATTAATTATGAATCAAATAATGGAAAGAGTTTACTTTAATTTATAGGAGATAGCTATAGTATAAATATGCTGATAATGTATAAAAAAACCACTTATAAAAAGTGGTTGTGTGCCCGGAACAGGAACATTGTAAATGCTTAAAACATTTACTGGTACTATGTTTCAGATTTTACAAGGTACATTAGAGGTACATAATTTGTAATATTGGTAGGTTTTGGATGTTTATTCTAAGTCTATTATTTGCCGGCATAAGCATACATTTTTTAATACATTTACATTACAAAAATGTTTAGTATGCCTCTAATTACTTGCCCTGATTGTAATAAAGAAATTTCTGATAGTGCTGAAAATTGTCCTAA
>JBKJRY010000048.1:0-11131 GCA_046593045.1 Chitinophagaceae bacterium
ACCGGCTGGAAGCAGCGCATCTAACTGCGCATCAGTGATAGCGCCTGTATAAAATTTATCCAGGTTATCCAGACTTATTTTAAGTTTTTGAAACAGTGGAACCAGCGTTATTCCCGGATTGATAAAATTAGTTTCCAGCAGCGCTACCAGGTCTTCATAGCTGATACCTGCTCTACTGCTAAAAGTTTTTCCATTGGCAATAGCCGTATTCAACTGCGCTATTGTGTTTGCTGCCGGCTCCCCAAAATATTCAGGCAGCTTTTTGAAAGTAATATCCTTAAGGGTTTTGTATTCATCTTCACTAAAGTGCAAAACTCCTTTGCGTGATGACATGGGCGTAGAAAAAACAGAAAGCATTTTTTCCAGCGTAACATCCCACATCTGAAAAATCAATCGCAATGTTTCCAGCGGCTGATGGAAGGGCAGATTGTAAGGAAAGACTTTTGTTTTGAGTTCATCATAAGCTACCTGGTTTACAAACTGAGGCTCGGCAAGCAATTCGGCCTGGTTAGCACCCTCAGCAATATCATGTCCCTTTAGATCCGTAAGGTTGCCATTCACGATATAGTATTCAAGTATTTCATTTACCAGGTCTATATAAGGGAGGGCCATGTTGGTATTCTCGCATGAAAGTTGGATATTTTCGATATCGGGCCTTCGGGCTTTTAATGCAGTGATGGGATTGGAGGCGAGGTCTTCACGGTCAATAAACTGTAATAACTCCACGAGGTAAGCGGCAGGGCTTAAAACCGATTTACAATGATCACAGGCGCAGTAATCCATATTGCCCAACAGTTCTTCCAGCGTAGGATACGCAATAGTTGCATCCTGTTCTTTCATTTGCTTTCCGGTAACGGAGTAAACATTTGGCATTGTACGTGTAGTCAGATATGTGGTAGCAATTCCCAGCGATGCGCTATAAACTTCGTTAGCTTTTTTGTAAGTACTCACGGCATCCTTTGTATTAGTGAACCCCGGGCCAAGCTTTTCTATAAATTCATTTTGTGAAAACTTTGCAATCTGGTATGCAGAGTGTAAGCCCGCTTTGGATAAGGTCACCATCGATTCATCCGAAGGAGTTAGCTGATACAGCCGCTCAACCATTTTCGCTGAATTTTTTGCTTCAGTACTTAATTGTCCATATCCATCCCATGTTTTGACGGGTTGTACTCCAATATTATTTTTTGATTCGTTGGTGTAAAAGAATTTAGTCAATTCCTCTTTGGATGCATTAGCGCCTATTTTTATTTCATCACTTTTTATCATTTCTGCAGTTACCGCGGTGGGGTAACTGAGTTTCACCTGGTCGGCGAGGTGACTGGCATATTCATCGGCAGTAATACCGGCAGGTATATCGTTGCCAATTATATTTTTCCATTCGGATGATTTGTATAATCCACTGCTCACAAGGTCAACATCATTTTTTAAATTGTATTTGTCATAAACTCTTTTTACCAGGAGTGCATTTCGCCCGGTAAGAAAACCCAATTTCCCGTCTAACTGTAATTTGGATATTGTGTCGGCAGAAAATCCTTTTTGTGCCAGTTGAGACCAGAGTTTACCAGTATCCTCACCAACTTGTTTTTGGGTTTGTGCAAAAATATTTTTCTGATCAACGTTCAGTCTCAGACTAAGCAATTCATCCATTGATGATACGGAAGCAAAAGGTTTACTGTTTAAAATATAGCTGACTGAAAGGCCCTCCAGTGCTTTCAATGTTTGATCAGCCTGGCCGTTATCAGTTATAATATTTTTTTGAATTGCATTCGCAATAGTTTCTTTGGCGCTGGCAGCAGAAAGTGATTTAATACTATCTGCATCTGCAGAGACTCCTGCCCTTAGAAATGCATAAATATGTGAAGGATCAATTTTTAAAGCTCCCCCCAATTGATGAGCACTGGCAAGCATTGCAGTTATGCGTCCGTCCCAACCTGTTTTATTGGCGAGATAGGTAATTTGTCTTTCATCCTTATCTTCTTTCAGATCGCCCAGCTTCATGTTGCCCAGATGGGTTTGAGCATCGCTTACAATCATCGTGAATTCAGATGCGCCTTTTTCTTTTTCTGCATTGACGATCACGGTCAGCTTCTCAACAAGCGATGCGTTGTATTTTACCACAGAACGAAAAATAGTATTAGGATCATTTCTTTGGTAAGCCCGTATCTCTATGTCAGGATCGCCTGCTAAAGGATTTTTATATGACATGGTATAGGCGCCACTTTTATCAGTGATGGCTTTGCCTGCTGAAATATCCTTTTCGAGGGTGATGATATAAACTTCGACGGCATAACCTTCAAGCGCTACACCATTACTATTCAGCACAGTGCCGCTAACAGCATATTGTTGCTCATTGGTTTCATCCAGGGCACCCAATTGCCTTAATAACCCATTCATTTTTTTTGCTGTACTTTCTTCCACAATCCCTCTCAGATTATCCCCCAACTGTTGTTGTACCTGGAAAATACGCACCAGTTGAGAAGTTCCTTCTCCAAAAACAGAGTCCCTTAGTTCCTTTTGCACCGCTAGGATTAATTTTTTTAAATCATCGGCGGTCGGCGTGTTGGGCGCATTAAAGGTTTTATATATACCCTTATCTGCCAGAAACAACAGGGCTTGCTGTAAGTTGGCCACTTCGCTGCCTTTCATATTGGGTGTGAGTGGTTGGGTTATTTGGTTCATGATCGTTAATTTTATCTGCTAAGAAAATTATTGTTTTGCGTTTTTTGCCTGCATTACTTTTATCGATGATTTAGGTGACTTATACGCCTGCTTAAATAACGTATCCTCTACCTTTTAGGTGAAGCGTTTTGAATTTGCCATGAAATTTTATGTCGCCACCTTTCTATCCGGGCAATAAGACCTTCAATGCGTGGGCTGTAATATCTTATTGTAAAAAGATTATCCGGAGCATCTTTTTCATGGACAATGTAATTGCCCTGAACATCCACATCAAAACTACCATCCGCTTTTTTCTTAAACCCAGGCACCAGGTCTTCCGCATCAGCAAAAAGAAATATATCAGAATCTATTGAATCCAGATACTGAGGTAACCCCTTATCGGTTTTGCGCTTTATAAAAGACAGTTTGATGTTCCAGCCTAACCCGAAAATTCCATTGCCTGATCCTGAATTATACGATACGGATAATGAAGGAGAAGCTCCTCTTGCAGGAGAGGCTGGCAAAGGAATAGAAAAGGATGATGTACCGTTAACTGCATTAACTGAAAACTTTACATCAAGACCCTTGATGGCGCCACCACCCTTTGGAAGTGCGATTGATGGAATCTCAATCGCATTTGATTTGGTTTTGGCAGTATCAGCATCCGGGGAAATAACGGAATTAGTATTCCCTGAATCTCTTTTGGAAGATAAATTGTTCTGCTGGTTATTCATGTTGTTTAACTTGGGGCAAATGAATTATCCAATCTTTTAAAAAAGAAAAACCATTCTATACTTCGTTTCATGAACTAACATGATGGCAGCAAACACGCATTTGTCCTGGAAAACAGAATGCCACCATGGAGATCACTCCTTTTAAGTTAGGTCGGAAATCTACTAATTAAAAAAACAAAAAAATGTTCAGATAAACGATAGGATAAAATTAAATAAATCAAAATTGTGATAAACACGAAAATTGGTAACCGGTATTGAATGAAGGAGTAAAAGGTGTGAATAACGGAATAAACGGCAAAAAAAACCGGTAAACATTGAGTTTGCAGGCTTTTGATTTCGTTTGAACTGTATTTCAGCGGAGAGAGATGGATTCGAACCTCGCATATAATGCTTCCATAATCAATGTATCAAACCAGGTAAAAGTTGTAAGTCACCCGAATTTTCACCCTGTTCAATGAACTCAAAAAACTTCAAATCTGAATAAATCTAAGAAGTTTATTTTATCAATCTTTTCCCCCATGCCTACTTTTTTATTTTTTCTAAAACATAATAACTGGTTCTTGAATTTTCGTATCAGGGTTAAACTTATTAATGTGGTAGAAATTTCTGCCATAAGAATCAAACATTATAAAAAGATTTCCAGCTATCAAATTAATCGTAGTCGATTTATTTACTTCTGTTATAATTGCAGTTAATTGAATCATTAATGCAAATCCTCTTAGTAGACCGTTAGAAATTTAATCATAGACAAGCTACTAAGTATATCCAAAGTTCAGGCGATAGCTAATATACGAATGCAGGTATGGTTAGAGTCTTTGCTTCTCAATGATAATAGCTATTAGTTTGAATATCATTAGCGGCAAAAACATAAACTGTAAAACTGGTATAGCCCCTGCATTTAAAATGGGGATAAGAGGCATCGCTTCTGAATATTTCCAGGAACCCGCATTTAAATGTATTCTTTCAGCCAGCACGGCACCTATGCCGCCTAATATTATTAGCAGAAAAATTTGTAAGCTATTCATAGAGAAAATCCATTTGATATTATTGAGGAATAAAGCAAATCCATTCAATAAAATAAGTACCATTAATGTATCAGCAACTGAAGCTAATGCACAAAATATGGCAGACTGCCAGTTAAATTTCATACCTGCAAAAAAAGGCATTTGTAACATCTCCCATATAAAATTTGCTATAAAAGACAAAATGATAATAGATGAGATCAAACTATTAAACATTTTCTTATCAGTTGCTTGATTGCGAAAATGAAAATAGAAATAAACATTCAGCAACAATGCTATTAGTGGTGTTATGAATACGGCTAAGGTTAACTTTTCCATTAAGGCTTCTTCATCTGCTTTACAATCCAGATGACCAGGGCAATAACAATTAGTATACCTATTAAAGTCCAAAGCCACATGCCCCCTCCCATTCCGTGATTATTGTACATAAAGTAAATTTTAATTTGGTGAATTGATTTATTTCAGTTTCAGCATTTTTGCATTAATGGCTACTATAACCGTACTTAAACTCATTAACACCGCACCCATGGCGGGACTTAACATGAATGCCGGGTATAAAATACCTGCTGCCAGTGGAATGGCAACTACATTGTATCCTACTGCCCAGGCAATGTTTTGCAACATTTTACGGTACGTCTTTCTGCCGAAGTCTATCATTTGTACCACGTCTTTCGGGTCGCTGTTCACGAGAATAATGTCGGCAGTTTCGGCGGCTACATCGGTTCCGCTTCCAACTGCTATTCCTACATCTGCCTGTGCCAGCGCAGGTGCATCATTTACCCCATCACCTGTCATTGCTACCACTTCACCTTTAGCCTGGAACTCTTTTAGCTTTTCCTGTTTTTCATGCGGCAAAATATTGGCAAAATATCCATCCATATTTAATTTGCCGGCTACCGCAGCTGCTATCTTTTCGTTATCGCCGGTAAGGAGGTATGATTTAATGCCCATTGCTTTCAGTTGGGCTATTGCTTCAGCAGAGGTTTTCCTTATGCTATCTGCCAGGGTTATAAACCCGGCAAGTTCATGGTCTATCAATACATACGTGATCGTTTCTGTTTGTTGGTCAATCTCTTTGGGAACCTTGGGCAATGCCTGCTTTTGATTAACAAAATAATTAGGTCCGGTTGCAATGACCTGCTTTCCATTTACGATACCAGTTACACCTATACCATGGTCGTATTAAAAGTCTGAAACTTTCCACAGGTCAAGGTTTTTCTCTTTTAGCTTTCGAATAATTCCCCTGGCAATGTAATGTTCTGATTGCTGCTGTACTGCGGCAACATATTGCAGTATTTCATCGCTGGTAAACTTGTCTGAATGGCTGATTACTTTCTGCACCTCGTGAGAGCCTTTGGTTAAAGTTCCTGTTTTATCAAAGATAATGGTCGTGAGTTTTCTTGCCTTTTCAAAAGCCGTGCGGTTGCGGATCAGCAGCCCGTGCGTAGCCAATGCTGTTGTAGATATAGCCACTACTAACGGTATTGCCACACCCAGCGCATGGGGACAAGAAGTGACCATCACAGTTACCATCCGCTCTAATGCAAATGCCAGGTCATGATTGATATACCAACCAGTAAATGTAATTATACCTACCCCCAGTGAAATAAAAGTGAGCCATTTGGCAACCTTATCAGCCAGGTTCTGGGTTTTGGATTTGGCGCTTTGCGCCGATTGCACCATGGTGATGACCTTTTGCAAATAGCTGTCTGCACCCGTGCCTGTAACCTTTATTTTTATAGATCCGTCTCCATTAAGGGAACCGGCAATTACTTTTGTATCAGGTTCTTTTTTTACAGGAACACTTTCCCCTGTCAGCATGCTTTCATTGATGTAAGAACTTCCTTCTGTAATGACGCCATCGGCAGGTATTTTTTCTCCCGGCTTGATAATGGCAATTTCATCTTTTTTAAGATCAGTCACATCCACATCGGTAACCGTTCCGTTTCTTTCTACATGAACCGTAGAGGGTAATAAGACCACCAGCGATTGCAATGCATTGGAAGCCGCCATTGTAGAACGCATCTCTATCCAATGGCCTATCAGCATAATGTCAATCAGCGTTGCCAGTTCCCAAAAGAAATCCATTCCGGGTAAACCAAAAGCTACCGCTACACTATAAAAATAAGCAACTGATATTGCAATAGCCACCAGTGTCATCATGCCAATGGCATTGTCCTTTACCTCGCTGACCAATCCTTTGAAGAAAGGCATACCACCATAGAAATATATCACGCTCCCCAGCACCAGCAACACATATTTATCACTTGGGAAAGAAATATTAAATCCTAACCACGATTGTATCATATGGCTTAACAGGAGCACTGGCACGGTTAAGACCATACACACCCAAAAGCGGCGCAGGAAATCGTGGGTATGATGCCCCGCATGTTTATCGTGAGCCTGCTGCGGTTGCACATTTTTACTGTTTGCCGGGGAATGTTGCGCATGCCGATGTTGAGAATGATCCATGATAACGGATTTAAAATGACCAGGTAATTTTTATTTTTCCAGCCGGTCTATGGCTGCTTCCATCTCCGCTATTTCTTTTCTTTGTGCCTTGATGATATCTTCTGCCAGCTTCTTTACTTCCGGATCTTTTATATTGGCTCTCTCACTGGTTAAAATAGCAGAAGAGTGGTGCGGTATCATGGCTTTCATATATTGCACATCGCCAATGGGTGTTTGCGATCTTAAACCTGCCAGCACTAATATGAATACGAGTACACCTCCAACGATTATTCCGGTGTTTATTTTATTATTGGGGTACATTTTTCCCATCATCAGCATCATTACCACTGCCATTGCAGAGATCATCAACAACGTCATATAAATCCGTGTAAGGCTGGTATGGTAATGCTTTATCTCGATCACATTCAAGAACATTACTACGTACATGATAACGAAGGAGACGGCCATCATTAATGAAAACTTTTTGTAAGACATGCCTTGCATATTATTCATTTTGTCTTTGTTTTCCATTTTGTATTTTTTTTAGTTAATAAGTAATTGTAATACCCGCGCCAAAGCCCATATCGCTATCATAGTGGGTAGATAATGAAATATATTTTGTGGTGATGTACCGGAATCCAGCCATGTATTCTTTATCTGTATTGATCATCCAATTAAAACGTAAACGGGGCGTTATTGCAAGATCCTCTCGTGATAATTGAAATCTGAGTTTATTGTTACCATCCACCCGAAAATCTGCAACAGTCAATGTTGGCAAAGTATAAGCAATACCTGCGGTAACTGTGTGGCGGTGATTCTTATCACTTTTTTGTCCAAACCAATTCTTTTCTTCGCTTCCGAAAATGTTTTTAACGCTACCGTGCATATCAAAAAAGTTTTTTTGAAAAGCGCCTTCTTTTTTATAATGATAGTCGAAGCCTATGTAGGGAAACCACCATTGCATGCGGCCCAGGTACCTGCCGACCATAGTTTCACTTTCGTATCCATGTAAGTCGTGATAGCCCAAATGCCAGAGTGTGCTTGCCTTCCAGCGGGTTTGGGCAAGCATAAATTCACCGTCACTGCCATTACTTTCTATACTCACTCTGCCCATGGGATGATACTTATTACCGTCAGCATTAAAACCCCGCTTAGCCACTTTGGGGTCCGTAATATCTGTTTTGTCCACCAAGGTATTGTCATAGCTGAAAACCCTTGCCATGCCGCTCATCATGTGATATAAAATATGGCAATGAAAAAACCAATCACCGCCAGCTTCACCGGCGTAGAATTCAATGGTATCTCTTTCCATAGGCATAATATCCAACACATTTTTCAACGGGGCATATTCGCCCTGGCCATTAAGCACCCTGAAGTCGTGGCCATGTAAGTGCATCGGATGGCGCATCATGCTATTATTAAACATAATAATTCTTAGGTTTTCACCTTTTTTAATCAGGATATTATCGGCTTCAGAAAGTACTTTGTTATCCATGCTCCATACATAGCGGTTCATGTTACCCGTCAGGTCAAATTTTAATTCGCGCCATGGGCCGTCCGGCAAGGTTGTTTTTTCCGGCGAGCGCAGCATGCCATAATTGAGTGTTACAATATCGGAGCTTTCAGGCTCCATGTTCATACCTACCATACTGTTGTTATTCGGCATTTGCATGTTATGTTCCTGCATATTGTCTTTCCGCTTAGGGTTATTCATGTCCATACTCTTCATTTTATCCTGCTTCATGTCTTTCATATCATGATCCTGATGCGCGGAATCTTTGTTCATTTTGTCCATTTGCATATCTTTCATGTCATTCATGTCCTTTTCATCTCCGGGCTTTTCTGGTCCTGTAATTTCAGGATACATTACTGTATTCATATCCATTACCTGGTTAGCCATTTGCATTCCTTCCATTTCAATCATATTGCCTTGCATGTCCATCATATCGTTCATCATTTTCATACCGGCAAAATATTTAAGCTTGGGCAATCTTGTCGCAGGCACTTTTTCACCGCCGCCCAGCCATAGAGAAGCAGACTTGATCCTGTCTTCCGGTGTCACTAAAAATTCATAACTTTTATTTTCAGGAATGGTAACCACGACATCATACGTTTCGGAAACAGCAATGATTAACCTGTCAACTTCCACAGGTTCTACATCATTTCCATCATTGGCAACCACGGTAATTTTGCCACCAGAATAAGTCAGCCAAAAATAATCGGACGCGCCTCCGTTTGCGACACGCAATCTCACTTTGTCCCCCGCTTTAAATTGTGGTTGTTCATTCTGGTTTTTGCCATTGATTAAAAAGTTATCGTAATAGACATCACTTACATCCATAGCATTCATGCGCTTCCATTCGTTAGTAAGCTTTGTTTTAAAATGCCCGGTTTTTATGGCTTCGGCATAGCTTTGAGTAGTTCCTTTTTGTATGGCAAACCAATCAGTGGCAGCACGCAAACTGCGGTGAACTTCTTCGGGTTTCATATCCGTCCATTCGCTTATTACCACAGGGATTGTTGGTATATCCAATTCCTTTCTTTTGTTCAATATTAAGGAGCCATACATGCCTATTTGCTCCTGTAATTTTGTGTGGCTATGGTACCAGTGTGTGCCATGTTGAATAATAGGAAACTTATAGAGATAAGTAGAATGAGGCTTAATGGGCATTTGCGTAAGAAAGGGCACACCATCCATACGATTTGGTAAAAATAAGCCGTGCCAGTGCAGGGATGTTTCTTCATCTAATTCGTTATGCACGTATATTTCTGCCGTATCTCCTTCAGTAAAAGTAAGCGTTGGCATAGGTATCTGGCCGTTGACTGCGATGGCTCTTTTAGATTTCTTGCCAAAAGTTACCATAGTATCCCTGATGTATAAATCGTAGCGGACAGTACGGGGTGGCAGATCGGTTTCTACCGCTTTGTATCCCATTAATCTATCTACGGGTTTATCCATTTGCATACCTTTTCCATCGTCCATCTTCATACTACCCATATCCATTGAGTTATTCATAGGCTTACTCGTATCCCCGCCGGAAGGCTGGTCAGCCATTTGCATACCGGGCATAGTTGTCTCCTTACCTTCCTTCAAGGTATCTTTCCCCATCTGCATACCATTGTGCATTGGATGGGCTGTGTTTGAAGCGGAAACCTTAATGGTTTTTTTAACCAGCTTCATTCCACATTTAGGACAATTACCCGGCTTATCCATTTTTACTTCAGGATGCATCGGGCAGGTATAGATTACCTTTTGTGTTTGCGGCGTTGCCTCCTTTTTTTTAATCGGCATTTTCATTCGGGGCATATCCTGGGCAGACAGGTTATCTGCCAGAAATTAAATGATAATTGAGATTGCGTATTTCATTTGAAATAATATTTTGTTTTTAATGGGACAGATGATGTTCACAGGTCGCCGAAACGTGTTTCCATGCTCCAGGTTCATGCCATCACGTTTAATAAATTGGCACTAACGGCAGCACGGCTTTTTTCTTATGAAAACAGCTTTTAATATTTTCAATACGGCGTTCCCAATTTTTTTTACCATTGTTTTATTTGTTTTGAAAATTGTTTTTTGTTGCAGTGGCCCAGTTCATGATTAAATCTTTTTCTTCATTTGAAAGCCGGGCGTCTGCATGCAGTAATTTATAAGATGTCAAAGGCATTTCATCATCTTTAATTTGACTTACAATTGCTTTCAGTTTGCTCTGCTGCTTTCGTATAGAATATGTTCCAATACACTAAAATTAAGATCAGCTTTTCCGTGCCTGACATGCCTTGCCATAATCCATGCGCCAGGTTGAACATAAGCGTAATAAGGATATCGCGTATTATCACTATGGCAATCATAGCAGGCGGTGTTTAAAAGGTGCTGCACGCTATCCGGCACGGCATAGATCTTTGCAATATCTGTTGGCAATACCTGGTCACTTAAATTGTGAGCAGGCCGTATAAACTGAATAATGATAAACACAATCAATAACGCTAACAGAATTTTTTTAAACAGTTTCATATACTATTTAATTTCTTCTTTTACCTCTCCGCATGTTGGCATTTTTTTACCGAGATAAGGGTTTTTTATTTCTTTTGTTTCACTTATCCAGAAGGCGCCTTTTCTATCATTAGCCATTGGGCAAAAGTCTTTATACAAAGTTTGAGTTTTGTCAAAAGATTTTACAAGGTCATACATATCCTGGCTCAGCATTTCAAAATGCTCCCTTTGATGATCTATTTTACCGCTGTTCTCATTGATGTGTTCTGCATTTT
>JBKJRY010000298.1:0-6035 GCA_046593045.1 Chitinophagaceae bacterium
GTGCGACAGTGGGATGTTCATGAAGGAATTGTAATAACTGCAATTTGTGCAACCTTAATTTTAATAACGGCAAGTAGCATCCACGTATTTAAAAACCGGCAGTATGCCATTCCGTCAAAATTGAAAAGGAGAGAGTGGTAGCGTCTTCTTTTACTTCTTGTTACAAATTCTCATGCGACTTTAATGATTTTGTTATATCTGCCAGATGGCTCACGTCCTCCCGGTTGTATAGCAGAGGCTTTGCTATTTTGCAATTTCTTTTATCAGGCCGCTAAACACTATTCCGTGCAGCGGATAGACTGAATACCAGTATAACCTTCCTAATATTCCTCTTGGCCTGAAAGTAGCTGTTTGAAAGACTTCATTGTCGTGAATATTAAATTCAAGCCATGCTTCTCCGGGTAATTTCATCTCGGCAAAGAGAAGCAGCCTGCCTTCGTCTTTATTTGCATATAGCACCCTCCAGAAATCGAGTGAGTCACCAGCGTTAAGCGATGATCTGTTGGTGCGGCCCCTTCTGAGTCCAACTCCCCCGGCAAGTTTATCCATAAATCCTCTCAATCGCCATAAAAAATCTGCATAGTACCAACCGTTTTTTCCTCCTATGCTCCATATCTTTTCAATGCTTCTTTCCCGATTGACCAATTGCACTTTCCGTTTATCCTTAAAGCATCCGAAATCCGGTACTTTAATAAATTCCGAGATATTGAATTTAAGCCTGCCGCTTACCTGCGAATCTTTCCAACTGGAAATAATTTCATTGCTCTCTATTTTTTCAAATGCTTTTGAAAGAGATTCCTCATAGCTAATGGGCTCAATATTTAAGAGGCCGTTGATTGCGTTGTCCCTGCAAACAACTTCCGTTTTCATACTATTCACAAGGGCTACAGCAAGGCTATAAGAAGTGGATGTTACAAAGTAAAGCCAGTAGGAAGACAGGCGGGGAGTCATCACCGGCACAACAAATATTTTTCTTTTCAGATTTCTCAAGTTTGCCAGTCTCATCAACATCTCCTTATAAGTTAAAATATCAGCCCCCCCGATGTCGTAGTTTTTATTATAGATCTTTTCACAAAAGATTGCTTTTGACAGAAATTTGATAACGTCCGAAACGCCTATTGGCTGGCATTTGGTTTCTAACCACTTTGGGGTAATCATTACCGGTAGTTTCTCTATTAGATCGCGTATGATTTCAAATGATGCGCTTCCTGATCCTATGATAATACCGGCACGTAGTGTCGTCAAACTGTAGGTGCCCTGCGCCAGTTCTTTTTCAACAGTTTTCCGGGAAGAAAGATGTTTGGAAAGTTTGTCATCATTCACAATCCCGCTTAAATACACAACATGTTCCGCATCTGTCTTGCTTATAGCTTCCCTGAAATTGATGGCCGATCTTTTTTCCAGTGTCGCGTATTCCGCTGATGAAGACATTGAGTGAACAAGGTAATAAGCCCCGTCAATATCTTTTGGAATTTTTGCCAGCGAGGCTTCATCAAGCAAGTCGGCCTGTAAAACTTCTATTGCAGGTAAAAGTGATTTTGGAGGGTTAAATCTCCCGGGATCTCTTACACAACATATAACAGTATAACCCATTTCTACGAGTACAGGTAATAACCTTTTGCCAATATAACCTGTTGCACCTGTTAATAATATTTTCATTTTTTCTTAAATACAATACTTCAACCAGGAAGTGATTAAGCAGACGTTTATAAGATACAATTAAAACCCGTAAATGTTTTTCGCTTTCTAAGATAGATACATAAAAGCCGGGAAGTATCCCTGATTTTTTAAATGAATAAAAGCTACTGTCCCGCGGTTGTGTCCACCGACTGAACTGAAAAAAGAAATTGATTTACTCAAATGCAAAATCAAATTTTGGTGGAGCTTTTGAAACAATAATTGATTGGGTTATTCATTACACTCCCGGCTAGTCGCATGAACTTTCAAAATGCAAACCATTTTGTATCTCATGAATCACTCTGCTCTAAAGGAAGTATTACCAGAAACTCACTACCTACACCTTGCTCACTTTGCACTTCAATTTCTCCTCCGTGGGCTTTTACAATATCATAGCTTATTGACAAGCCGAGGCCTGTTCCAAGCCCGGGGCCTTTGGTAGTGAAAAAAGGTTGGAAAATTTTTTCTTTTATTATGGCTGTAATGCCGGTGCCATTATCCTTTACTGAAATTATCAGCTGTTCATTGGTCTTTTTTGTACTAACAGTCACGGTCGGGGTATAATCAACCGATGCTTCTTTACTTTTAGCTGATACGGCGTGAAAGGCATTATTTACCAGGTTGAGGATGACACGTCCCACCTCTTGTGGAACGATATTTATTTCACCAGCATTCGGATCGAAAACCTTATGGATCACCGGGTTAAAAGCTTTGTCCTTTGCCCTTAAGCCAAGGTAAGACAGGCGGAAGTATTCATCTGCAAGGGAGTTAATATCAGTTGGTCTTTTTTCCGGGGCGCCGGATCTGCTGTGTTCAAGCATGCCCTTCACTATCGCGTCAGCTCTCTTGCCATGCTGATTGATCTTTTCTTCATTACTGAAAATTTCCTCGGATATTGCCTGCACACTTTCCGCATTTCCCTTCTTGTTTTCCTCCTGCAGTTCTATGATGAGTTCAGTATTTACTTCGGAGAAATTGTTTACAAAGTTTAGGGGGTTTTGTATCTCGTGGGCGATACCTGACGTCAGTTGACCCAGTGATGCCATCTTCTCAGACTGAATGAGGTGGGCCTGAGTACGCTTTAATTCCTTCAAAGCCCTGTTTGTTTGATCACGTTGTTCCTCAGTAACGGCTTTCTCCTTCCCAAGGAGTGTAAAGGCCTTTTGCTTTTGCCGGTAGTTTTTAAGCAATTTGAAAACGAGTACAATAATTACAGCTAAAACCCCGAGCGATACAAACAGAAGAACCCGTTGCAGGTTTTTTTGCCGGTTGAGCAAATTTACTTTCTCATCTCTTTGCGACATTTCAAAAGCGAAGCGCAAATTATACATTTTTTGCTCAGAAGCCCTGTTGTTTAAACTGTCTTTGAATGCACTATAGTTTTTATAATACCTTAGACCTTCAGCGAAATTTCCGGCTTTTTCATAAAGTTCTGAGAGCTTAAGATTACCATCCCTTATTTGTTCTTTCAGATCGTTTTGTTGTGCCCGTCGCAGACTTCTTTGGGCATAGTCTAAGGCTGTCTGTGCATCACCTTCCTCCAGGTACATATCAGACAGGGAAATAAGGTATACACAAATGGGGTAGTAATCTTCTGAAGCCTCAAGAAATTTTATTGCTTCATTAATATTTTTTTCCGCCAGGTCGTTTTGTCCTTTACTTGCGTAAACCATCCCAATATTACCTATACTGTACGCCTTGCCGACAGGGTAATCTTTAATATCGAAAATCTCCCGGGATTCTTTAAAATAGGATAGCGCTGAATCGTATTTTTCATTTTTAAGAAAAGCTTCACCAGCATTTAAAATATTAGATGCGAGAGCTACTGAGTCCCTTGTTTGACGCAACATCGGGATTGCTTTATCATAATAGAGAGAGGCACTTTTATAATTACCTGTAGACGCGTATACGTCCCCGATAGCACCATACGCACTCCCTTCACGAGCGATTACCCGGGATTTCGTCGCGGACTCTGCACTTTTAAAATATGCATCCAGCGCTTCCTGGTAATTACCCAATAGCCGCTGTTTGTTTCCTTTTTGGAAATAGCCATGAAACAGATACTTTTCGTTGCCCTGCCTGCTCGCTTCGCTTATAAGTTCTTCGGCGTATCTTAAGGATAGTCTCAGGTTATTTACTTCGTTAAAGGATAACTGTCTGAGCAATTCAAGCCTGGCAGTATCGGTGAGCGTATTTGCCTCGTAAATGCGGACAAGGCTATCAGCCACTTTTTGCTGCTGTGCCGAAGTAGAAAAAGTTGTAAAAAATAAAAGCCCAACTAAACAGTAACAAAATTTGTCTGTGAAAGACATTAATATATTTTATTTAGGATTTACCTGAATTAAAGGGTCGTATGTATGCTTATAATTATTATCCTTTTCAATCCAATCTATATTATAGTTCTCAAAAAGTGTGTCTTTTGTTTCTTTAAGTGTTCCTTGCCAATTCTTGGATAAAAATAGTTTTTTGGGTTTCTCACTAAATACAGTTTGATTGTTGGCTTTGGGAAAAATATCTTTAATAGACTTGACATTTGATCTATCGTCAATATCCCACTTAATTTTTTGTCCTGACCATGCCTGGAAATTCTCTGCCGTATCACCTTTCTCATTAATCATTATAAGTTTTCCGGTAGTTGAATTGCTACCGGTAATCCGTATAACTAACTTTTTTTTGTCTTTAGGAGCTATATTCCCTGATGTACATGAAGACAGGAAGTAAAATGTGAAAACACAAATAACGAAAAATTTGCAGTAATGAAAGACCATTTTCATAAACAATGTTTTGAAGGTTGAGAAAAATGTATTCTTTCCTTATGACGAGGTGTGATTTTTAATAGAATATTATACTAAAGTAAACTTCCTCCTTGAATTTAATTAGCTCCTGTAGTTATTTTTACAAATTCTCACATTCAATTCCCGAATTTAATGGTTTGAAAATAACAAAGCGGGGGATTCTGCCTAACGAAGTTCCCATTTTAATATTAAAGCGCGAGGTTGTTATGATAGAGTCTCCAAAAAATTGCCCTTCGCATTTCTTTTTTATTTTTCAGTTCGCGATGTGTCTATACCAGGACCTAATTTTGAAGGATTCACCTGGATAAATGGATCATATGTATGTGTGCCAGGAGGAGTGTTTTTATCTTTCCATTTTATAAAATATTTCTCCACATAAATGGCGTTTTGGGGAAATGATGATTTTATTTTTCCTTGCCAATGAGTGGAGCTTATTTTATTAGGAAGAACATCAAAAACCTCAAAATTATTATTTACTGAAGCGTCTATTGCAATATTATCAATGCTTTGAACTCCAGAGTGGCTTTTGACCTGCCAATTAACTACCTCGCTGGGTGCAGCCCAGTTTACACTCCTTGAATGCCCCCCGACATCTTCTAAAATGAGTTCGCCGGTAAGTTCATCGCTGCCAACAATTAAAATAGCTCCAGTCAGAAATGTTTCGGTTGCAGTAGAATCTTCTGCAGCTTTTTCCTGACTTGTAGTTGAGGTGTTACAGGAAGGAATAATGTAAATAAATAAGATACATGTCCAGAACATTTTGAAAAAATGAAATAGCATTTTCATAACAGAAAGTTTAGGGGGTTAAAATAAAGTTCGATGACGATTCTTGTGGGAAGAGGGAATAGTTTTTCCGTAGATATTCCACTAATATAGCGTTATTTTTAAGAAATTGTACTGCAAAAATAATTTTTTTGTAGGTGTTGGGTGGGCCATGAACTTGCAGGATTTTTTTTATAGTACTTTAAAATGCTGTACGAAAGACGGTAGTAGGTCTATCGTAAACATTGTGGAGACGGGGTTTACAAACTACCTTATGCTGCTTCAATCAAAAGTTGCGGTAGTGAGCGATAAGGAAAAGGGCTCATAAAGTGTTTCAGGTGAGTATAAAAGAGTAGAACGAAAGTGAACCGTTGATGAAGTGTCGAAACGGCTCCTCGATCCTAAAAGTATTGAACTCCAACGTTTGATACGATTAACTGTAGCGGAAAGCTGCTTACTTGCTACAAAGCAACTGGCTTTACCGCCTACTATCCTATATTTCTTTTCGCTAATTTTATCCCATCAGCTTCTCAAAAAATTACTCGTTAGACAAGACTGCTTTCAAGGCAATGACGTTCTTGGAAGCGGATAACCATTATGGTTACCGGAAAAATAAAACGCTGAAAGAAAGACTTGACGCTGCATGTTATCTTATAAATCAATTTTACGGCTCCACTCCGCAAACGCCCGTTGATAAGACCGTTTTTACAAAACGCAAATACACAAATGGCTAATATTTTCAACGAACATTTCCAGGACTTTATAAAAGCGCTTAACGATTTACGGATTTACAGGGACCCT
>JBKJRY010000320.1:0-4711 GCA_046593045.1 Chitinophagaceae bacterium
CCTGCTTTTAAAACTTAGCCATATAATTTACGGGTATCCCAAATTAGCCATAAGAAGGGTTTATGGGTAAGGGGTTCTTTGATTTGAAAGCAGAAAAAATCCTCTAAAATCAACACAGGGGGAAAAATAAAAATTGTGTTCCCCATTCTGAAACTTATTAGACATGGTTCTCGATGTTTGCGAAATTTGGGTTAGTAAAGTCTTCTTTGGTTTCATCAACAATAATTTTTTGTTTACTTAAATATAAATACAGGTCTTTTAGTTGCTGCAATCCATGTTTGTTGGATGTTTCGATTTGCTTTCGCGATTGTTTATTGTTCCTGACATATAAACTTTCATTTTCATCCCAAATGCAAAGTTTTAAAGGCGCTTCCTGCTGCAAAGAATTATGCTTGATTGCATTGTCTATCAGCATTTGCAACGTTACCATTACGATACCTTGCTCCATTGCTGGTTCAGATACGTGTATACTTATTTGAAATACCTGCGGATATCGCAATTTCAAAAGAGAAATATAATGCCCGATAAAATCAATTTCTGTCCGGAGACTGACTATTTCATTTTGTTTATGCTCCAGCACATAGCGATACACTTTGGATAAATGCCTCACAAACTCTGATGCCAATTCCGGATTTGTTTGTATCAACCCATCTAAAGACGTAAGGCTGTTAAAAAGAAAATGCGGGTTCACCTGGTTTTTCAAATGGTGGTATTGCATCATCGATTTATCCATTTTCAATTCGGCAGCCTGTACCTGTAATTGTGCCTTTTCACGAACCGAGGTTTGCCATTCGCGAAAGAAATAGAACGCGTCGTAACCAATGTTCATAAACAAAATAAAAACAAAGATTAGCAGCGAAATAATAGCCAGGAACTGAGTAGTGAGAAAGTTTAATCCAAACGGACGATTATCCATAAATAGCAGCATATATATGGGGAGGTCAAAAATGAGTGCGGTAGCAACCTGCACCAGGATGCGCCTGAGTATATTCTTCTCAAAAGGAATTACGCCATCGAGATACTGGCTCATATTTTTTATAAAAATCCAAATCGCAGAAAGATAAAATACCTGTAAAACGAAAATTAAAAAATGCATTGACATGCCCCACTCCGGGATCATGAATAATCTTATAAAGGTTACAATTATTGAAAAAAATACAATGAGGATGTACGGTATGAATTTCCACCTTATATTATTTTCCGCCGTAATGGACATTATCCTTTTAAATTTGATTTAAAATTTGCTGTTCAGACCAAGAAGCAGGTTATATCTTAACCAAGTTAGCATAACGATTATGCTCTGGCAAATGATTTACACGGAAACGGAATATTCAAACACGGAAACGGATTAATGAATAAAATTTGTAAATCCATTTTAAAAAAAATAAATCAGGTCAATTTTTAAATTTCTATTCATATCTTTTCACAAGTTTTTCACTTTAGGTCAAAAGGCGATACTTGCGCTTTTTACGAATGCAATCATACTTTAATAAGGTATGTTTTTTAATAAAAAAAATAATATCATTATGTCAAAAGATTTCGGGCAAACCTCTCGGAGAAGATTTCTAACCAATGTTACCAAAGGTGTAATTGGTGCATCAGTGTTTCCAGCAATTGTTACTGCAAAAGATAGCAAGCGGCATCTTGAAGAATTGAAAAGATCTCAACAAAACTTTAGTGCTAATGACCAGGTCCAGGTTGCATTGATAGGCGCCGGTGGAATGGGAACCGCGGATGCAACTACCTGTATCACTGTTCCTGGAGTGAAGCTGGTAGCGGCTTGCGATCTCTATGATGGCCGCCTTGCAGACGCTAAGAAAAAGTGGGGAGGTGATATTTATACAACACGTGATTACCGGGAAATTTTAAACAGGAAAGATATAGATGCTGTAATAATTGCAACACCAGATCACTGGCATAAAGATATTTCTGTGGCGGCGATGGATAAAGGCAAGCATGTCTATTGTGAAAAACCTATGGTACATGACATTACCGAAGGACCGGCAGTAATTGAAGCGCAGAAGAGAAACAATGTGGTGTTCCAGGTGGGCAGCCAGGGTATGAGTTCGCTGGGAAATGAAAAAGCAAAACAATTATTGAAGGAAGGCGCTATCGGCACTTTAAATTATGCTGAAGCGTTTTATGCACGTATGTCGCCCGAAGGCGCCTGGCAGTATCACATTCCTGAAGATGCCTCACCGGCAACAGTTGATTGGGATACATACATTGCCAATACAACCAAGAGACCTTTTGATAAATTAAGATTTTTCCGGTGGAGAAATTATCGTGATTATGGAACAGGGGTGTCGGGCGATCTCTTTGTTCATGTATTTTCGAGCCTTCATTTTATTACCGGTTCTATCGGACCAAATAAAATTATGGCAACCGGCGGCCTTCGATACTGGAAGGATGGAAGAGAAGTTCCTGATATTATGTTGGGGACGTTTGATTATCCTGATACAAAAGTTCATCCTCCGTTCAATCTTTCATTGAGAGTGAATTTTGTAGATGGCACCGGTGGAACCAATTACCTGCGCATGGTGGGCAGCGAAGGTTCCATGACAGTTGAATGGGATAAGGTAACACTATATAAAAACAAAAATATTATTGACCCAAATGATCCTTTAAACAAACTCAAAAATGTGAACTCGGGGCAGGAATATGTATACAACCGTAAATCAATGCTTCCGCCTGATGAACTGATCTATACTGCTGAAGAAGGTTATAAAGGAGCACATTTTGATCATCATTATAACTGGATTAATGCAATCAGGACCAAGGGGGAAGTTACGGAAAATCCATTGTTTGGCTATCGTGCCGCTGCACCTGCATTGCTTTGCAACGACAGCTACTTCACCAATAAAATAATTCAATGGGATCCTGAATATTTAAAAGTAATCACCAAATAAATAAACAACATGAAGACAAGAATGATGCTATGCCTTGTAATGGCAATAACCTTTTTAATTTCCTGCACCGCTTCTAAAGATGGGGGCGACAACATACTTTCAAAAGAAGAACAAGAGCAAGGTTATAAATTATTGTTTGACGGCAAGGATATGGATGGGTGGCGTACCTATCAAAATAAATCTGCTGAATCCTGGTCAGTTGATAGCGGAACTTTACATTGCAAAGGAAGTGATGCAAATTATGGAGCAATCACAGCAGACCTTATGGCCAAAGATCAATATCAGAACTTTGATTTAAGTGTTGATTATAAAATTTCCCCTAAGGGAAACAGTGGGATATTATACCTGGTTACAGAAGACAGTGCTTCTTCTTACCTAAGCGGTCCGGAATACCAGATCATAGATGATATAAATTTTCCTGAGAAGCTGGAAGACTGGCAACACACCGCAGCTAATTATGCAATAAATCCTGCACCGCAAGCGGCTCCTAATCCCGCCGGAGAGTGGAATACTGCACGGATTGTAAAAAAAGGAAATCACGTGGAGCATTGGCTTAATGGCAAGAAAGCAGTGGAATATGAATTACACAGTGATGAATGGAATAAGAATAAAATGGCGGGAAAATTCAATGACGTCGCTTCATATGGCGCAGCAGATAAGGGATACATCACTTTCCAGAATCATGGAAGCGAAGCATGGTTTAAAAATATTATCATTAAAGAATTGTGAGCTTTTCTTTAATGATAAATACAATGCCATTATTTGGCTTTGACAATGATTGCGTAAATAACGTAAAGCCAACCTAAAATTCCATGGATAATTGCCCACAGGATAGATTTATTCCTACTCCATGAAATAACCACAGCTACGATAGTACCAAGCCCTATGCCCGGGCCGTAATATACCGGTTGCACGTAACCGTTATAGCCAGAACCCGCCACACATGAAACAAAAATGAAAACGGACAACAACATTGGTAATAAAATTTTCCCGGGCATAGTAATAATTTTTGTTTGGAATGGATTCGATATTATCTTAAAGTAAGTTAACTTTTTTCAGTTATATCAATGTTGACGGAATGAAAAACATCCATTTTTTCAAATCAATTTAACTTAGCTATCTATTTTAGTATTTATGGAAACAATAAGAATAGCACAGGTTAAAGATGCAGCGCCAATTCTCGAAATTTATGCTCCGTATATAACAAATACATCCTTCACTTTTGAAACACTGGTTCCTTCCACGGAGGCTTTTTCCCAAAGAATACTTGCCTACCTGGAAAACTGGCCCTGGCTGGTGTGTGAAGCAGATGGAGTAATTGCAGGTTATGCTTATGCCACCCGCCACCGTGAAAGAATTGCCTATCAATGGTGTGTAGAGTCTTCGGTATATATGCACAATGACTTCATGAAAAAAGGTGTTGCTACAGCTCTATATGAAGCCCTTTTTAAAATTTTGAAATACCAGGGTTTCAGAAACGTATATGCCGTTATAAATTTACCCAACGATAACAGCGTCGCCTTTCATGAAAAGTGTGGCTTCACATGGTTCGCTGATTATAAAAATGTGGGCTATAAACTTGGCAAATGGAAGACAGTAGGCTGGTGGTTAAAACAATTAAATAATTACACATCAGAACCATCAGCACCTACACCATTTGCTGATCTCCCACCAGGCGTTATAGAGTTTGCACTAAATAAAAAAACGGGTGATATCTAATTACCTTCCATGTAGGCAAGGCATGAAAAAAATCGCTTAAAGTCGCATTACCTGTATCTCAATAAAAGTCTCCATAAAATATG
>JBKJRY010000174.1:0-2606 GCA_046593045.1 Chitinophagaceae bacterium
TTTATGAACAAAAGGAAAAATGATAAAAAGCAAGTACAAAAATATTTTCACGCAACCCACGTCAAATATGCTGCGTAGTGATTTTTCACAGACTAAATATCTAAACGATTAATAACACGATGGCACACATAGTAAACCATTTCCATTTGCATTAAATCATACCTAATGACCAATAAAGACTTTAGCGATCCGAAAGCAATGTATACCAACTGCACCTTAAAAAAATCACATGAAACCAGTCATACAGACAACCTGATTGAAGTGTCCAGGAACATCATGGAAAAGGAAAAGATAAGCGTGGAACAGATCCGTTTTATTGATCTCGATGTAGCCCACGGTATACATCCTGATATGACAGAGTACGGCTGGAAAACCGATGAATGGCCGCATATCTTTAAAAGAATTATGACGCGGATATATTAATTGTTGGCACACCTATATGGGTGGGAGAAAAATCTTCGATTGCACAAAAGCTGATTGAACTCTTATACGCCATGAGTTCGAAAACCAACGATAAAGGGCAATACATATATTACGGAAAAGTGGCAGGATGTATCATCACGGGTAACGAAGACGGCATTAAGCATTGTGCCATGGGGCTCTTATATGCGATGAAGCATGTAGGTTATTCAATTCCCCCCAGGCCGGTTGCAGATGGATTGGTGAAGTGGCCCCAGGGCCCAGCTATGGCGATACGGAATGGAAGGACAAAAAACTCGAACATCCTGTTGGATTCAACTCCGGCTTCACCAACCGGAATACCACCTTTATGACGTACCACCTGCTGCAAATTGCTGCTCTGTTGAAACAGCAGGGTGGCTATTCCGCTTACGATAATTCACGCAAAGGGTGGGACCATGGCACAAGGTGGGGATTTGACAACCCGGAATACCGTTAATACTAGCTGGAGGACTGGAGGAAACGCAGGCATCCCCCCTTGGGTACCCCTTCCTAGCGGGTGTCCTGACCCGACATCCTTATAATAAAAAAAGCTGTTTGTAAAAACAGCTTGTATAAAAATGCGGGATTTTACAATTAATCATCTTTACCCTTGTGTTTGCCTTTATTATGGCCGTTTTCACGATGGTCGTTATCCCTGTCCTTGTTTTGCCACTTGTCATCATGACTGTGTTTTTGCCATTTTTTTTGCTGGCCGGGAGCATAATCCCGTGCCTTTCCTCCGTATATTTTTTTAGCCTGGCCGGGCGGTATCCATTTACCATTATTGTTTCTATTTCGCCTTTCAATCTGTCTTCTTCTTTCCTCCTCCCTTCTGCTATCGCGGTAAATAACCTGTTTCCCGTGATTCCTTTTCTTAACAGTTCCGTCCTTGTACACAACAGTTCCATTGGGAAGTTTTTTTGTACCATCGGGATATACAATAGAACCATCCGGCAATTTCCTGGTTTGAGAATAACTCTCAGTTGCAGAAAAAATAATGATAGTTACAATGAGAACTGGCATTAACGATTTATAATGATGTTTTTTCATATTAAAGTGTTTAGATAGGTTTTGCAATTATCTTACCAAGTATATTTCTTTTAGTTTAAAGACTTCTCGTGTCATGAACGTTTTTTTCTCAAGTATATTATCCAACTCTACACTGACTATATGGAATTGAAGCCTTAACGTGAATTGGAGCCAAATTTGATTCAAAGGTTTAAAACACTTAAAATGATAAAGACATATTTAACTCTTTTCTTAACAGTTTTGATTTTCTCATCTTTTGCCCAGTCTAAATCTTCCGGGGTTAGTATTGGGTTAGAAGCTGGCTTGCCTGTTGGTGTAAATGGTAAACCTTATTCAGCTGTTTTCGGGGGTTCATTACAATATGAACACCTGCCTGCTCACGACCTGGGAATAACGCTCAGCGGCGGGTATCTTAATTGGGCCATTAAATCATCCTATGGTAGTGGAAGCATCGGGTTTGTTCCTTTGTTAGCGGGATTTAAATATTATGTAAACCCAAAGGTTTTCTTTCATGGCCAATTGGGTGCAGCCATTGGAACAAGCAGGGGACAGGGAACTAGTTTTGCTTATGCACCCGGTATTGGTTTTGCTCTTTCTCGGGCTGTGGACGCTGAAATTAAATATATGGGTATTTCCAATAAAGGCGGCACGCTTGGTGAAGCAGGCTTGCGTCTTGCCTACAATTTTTAATATATAATCAGGCTTGAAATTTTAATAAAATATATTTTTAGACCTAAGCAATATTTTTGTCGAAGCCCAATCCTGCAAAAGAGGTTGGGCTTTTGTTATAGTACTAAACTTTCATTTTTGATAGAAGAATACTTCCGGATAATAATCGGTTCGTGGAAATATTGCCAGGAAAGAAAGGTCTTGAGATATCTTGCTTTTAATAACCAGGAATTAAAGAGGCTTTGACTAATTAAGCCGTGTCACATTAAAATGTGAATCTCTTGCTAAAGACTAAAATCTCATTAAACGAATAACTATTTAAGCGTTCTCACGATACGTAAACAACCATAATAACCTGAGTTCGGTTTAAGCGGCTATTAATTTTGGTTGATTTAATTGTTCGATAAGGTAAGGGTTAGTTTCTTGTATATCAATTTTGATAGAAGGTTTTTTGGGGAAGAATGAGT
>JBKJRY010000203.1:0-17113 GCA_046593045.1 Chitinophagaceae bacterium
ACAAAGTGCCAGTAAAGTCCTGCCTTTTCTATCATCTCGTAATGGCCTCTCTGTTCGAAATGGCCAAGGCGCGTTTTCACCAGCATAACAGCATTTATGACGACACCGGAGAAAACATGGAAACCATGAAAGCCGGTAATACCAAAAAAATATCCACCAAACGCTATAGGGCCGGGCGTCGCTACAGATTCTCCATTAAATTCAACATGATGCCCCCATGGGTTGTGGCTCACTGTTGTTCCCCATTGTTGCAAAACTCCATCTACCAGCACCTCATGCTGCCCGGTTATAAGATGCGTCCATTCCCATGCCTGGCAACCTAAAAATGCAAGCCCTCCAAGGATAGTGAAAACAAGCCATTTTTCAACTCCTTTACGATTCATGAGATGACCTTCGTGTACTGCCAGCACCATAGTTACTGAACTTAGAATGAGAATAAAAGTCATCAGGCTCACAAAAGCCAAGGGCAGGTTCGCATGTCCTGCTAATGGAAATGCATTAAAAACATGGTTTGGATCGGCCCAGGTATTTACACTGAAACGGATAGTACCGTACGAAATTAAAAAAGCACCGAATGTAAACGAATCACTCATAAGAAAATACCACATCATCAACTTGCCGTAGCTAACATTGAAAGGGCTCTTACCGCCACTCCACAGTTTGGTTTTTTGTTGTGCCAGCGCTGTTTCCATTTATTATTCGTTAAAAGGTTATTGCAAAAATATATTAATTGTTCTATTGTTTAATTGTTTGTCAGCCCACTGCCTATCATTACTAACTCATGATCTTCAAATTTGCATTCCCGGCTTTTAAATTTCGATGCTAAATTTTGAATTGCCTTTCGATTGTCGCGCTTCCTTTATCTTATCATCACCAGGAACATTAATAAATATATCCATAAAAAATCAACAAAATGCCAATAGGTACTCATAAGATCTATTTGCACCGGGCTGTAATTTTTGTTTTTAATGCTGTATGCTTTTATTAAAATAACAATTAATGCTATTACTCCGCCGATCACGTGCAGCGCATGTAGTCCAACGATTATGTACAAAAAAGAAAATGATACATTTCTTGTAAGGGTCATTCCGCTATCCCATAGCTGGCGAAAGCCAGAGTATTGCATAAATACAAATCCGATTCCCAATACCATGGTTACAGCAAGCCAGCGCCTGTAGCTTCTCATTTCTCTTTGCCTAAAAGCATTTCGGCTAAGTATAATCGTTATACTGCTGAATATTATGACTGCCGTAGAGTACCAAAAAATTGCCGGAATGTCGAATGTTATCCAGTTAGCAAGATTACGTTTTATGAGGTAAGCACTGGTAAGGCCGGCAAACATCATCACTATACTTGCAAGACCAATCCACAAAGTAAATTTGTGGGGATGTATCCTGTTTTTTTGATCTTTCATCACAGCTATCATAAATTATCAATTCTTATTAATACTTATTCTTTGTTTCTTTTAAAATACTACTAATTAAATTTCACCAACATATTTCACTCAGCCTTTATCAAATAATAAGGACAAGAACACGATCATAAGATAAAAATATGAACTGAACATCACTCGCCTAGCGGCACTCACATTCATTTTAGTAAATAGTATTATACTCATTATTACCATTCCAATATTGCAACCTATCAAAATCCAAAAAGATGTAATACCACTAACATTAAAATAAAATGGCAGCATACCCACCGGTATCATCAGCATTGAATAAATAACTGTTTGCAGGGCCGTAAATTTTGTAGGGCCGCCAGCCCCTGGTAACAATTTAAACCCTGCTTTTTCATAGTCCTTGTGAGCTACCCAGGCAATTGCCCAAAAGTGGGGAAATTGCCAGAAAAATAATATTGCAAATAAGACCCATCCTCCTGCGCTAAGTTCATTTGTGGCAGCAGTCCAGCCTATGAGACATGGCAGTGCGCCTGGTAATGCGCCAACCAATACTGCAATCGAATTTATTTTTTTTAAAGGTGTATAAACAAACCCATACAACAACAAACTTAATAGTGATATAGCGGCACTTAACAGATTAAACAATATAAGCATTATCAAAATACCGCATACACCTGCAATGATTGCAAAAGTCCATGCTTCAGTTACTTTCATTCTGCCGGAGGCTAAGGGTCTGCCTGCCGTGCGTTTCATCAATGCATCTGTATCTTTTTCAACTGCCTGGTTTATGGCATTAGCGGAGCCTGTAATCAACAAGCCCGCTACAAACAAAACAATCACTGATAAAAAATCGAATTGAATTCCCGGCGCAAGCAGGTAACAAACTACGCAACTAAATACAACGGTAAAGCTCAAAGTGAATTTAATCAACTGGAAATAATCCCTCACTTTACTTGCCAAGGCAAGTGAAGCTGAATCAGGCATTCCTGTAATTGCTTTATCCATTTATAAAAAAATAATTTTAAAATGCCCCAAAATTGTTCAGGGCATTTTAAATAAAATATATAATAATTCTAAATTAATACCCAACAATTAGTGCCTGCTTTCCTCTTCACCAACAGGCTCAGTTTGTGGAATAAAATCTCTTCCGTCTTTTCCATAGTCATAAGCCCAACGATGTACTTCAGGAATTTCGCCAGGCCAGTTACCATGCCCCGGCCGTATAGGTGTTGTCCACTCCATAGTATTTGAACCCCACGGGTTTTGCGTGGTTACTTTTCTTCCCTTAAATATTGAATAGAAAAAATTCATTACAAACAAAAGCTGGGTAGCAAAAACAATAAGGGCAACTATACTTATAAATTCATTCAGGCCTCCAAACATTTTAAAAGATTCCCAATTTTCAAAGTCATAGTAACGCCGTGGCATACCTGCCAGTCCCTGATAGTGCATAGGCCAGAAAATGAGATAGGCTCCTATCATAGTTATCCAGAAATGTATATAGCCCAGTGTGTTGTTGAGGAATCGTCCAAACATCTTAGGATACCAATGGTATACGCCTGCAAACATTCCAAACATTGAGGCTACTCCCATAACAATGTGAAAATGCGCCACCACAAAATAAGTATCATGCAGGTGGATATCCAGGGAAGAGTTACCAAGAAAAATTCCCGTTAACCCGCCGGAAATAAAAAGACTAACGAATCCAATTGCGAAAAGCATAGCGGGCGTAAATCGGATATTCCCCTTCCATAGTGTAGTAAGCCAGTTAAATACTTTTATCGCAGAGGGAACTGCAATTAATAACGTAAGTAACACAAAGAATGATCCCAGGAATGGATTTAAGCCTGTCACGAACATATGATGGGCCCACACCATGAACGACAGAGCCGCAATTGCAAATAACGAACCCACCATAGCCATATATCCAAAGATTGGTTTCCTTGCATTAGTCGACATTACTTCGGATGCAATGCCCATCGCGGGCAATGCTATTATGTAAACCTCAGGATGGCCAAGAAACCAAAACAGGTGCTGGAATAATATAGGGCTTCCCCCTTCGTTCGGCAAAATTTTACCTGCTATAACAATATCACTTAGGAAAAAACTAGTTCCCAGGTTTCGATCAAACAATAATAATATGCAACCAGATAACAATACAGGAAAAGTTAATACCCCAAGAATTGCAGTAAAGAATAAAGCCCAGATTGTAAGCGGAAGCCGGGTCATGCTCATTCCTTTCGTCCGCATGTTCAGGATAGTCGAAATATAATTTAAACCGGCAAGAAGCTGGGAAACAATAAATAATGACATACTGGTAAGCCACAGATCCATACCGATTTTAGAACCATCCATCGCATCATGCAAAGCGCTCAATGGCGGATATATTGTCCATCCACCGCTGGCAGGACCGGTTTGTACAAACAGCGATGCAAACATCACTATGGATGCTGTAAAGAAAAACCAATACGAAAGCATATTTAAAAAAGGTGAAGCCATATCCCTTGCACCAACCTGTAAAGGAATAAGAAAGTTGGCAAAAGTACCGCTCAGGCCCGCTGTGAGAACAAAAAATACAAGAATAGTTCCATGCATGGTTACCAGTGCATAATAAAATTCGGTATCAAGTTTTCCTCCTTGTGCCCAACGACCTAAAAGGTCTTCAAGAAATGGGAATGTTTGTTCCGGGTAACCTAATTGTAAGCGAAAAATAACAGAAAACAAACCACCAATCATTGCCCAAATCATTCCGGTAATAAGGAACTGCTTTGAGATCATTTTATGATCCTGGCTGAAAACATATTTCGTTATAAAGGATTCCTTGTGATGATGCACGTGCGCCGCATGCCCAAGGTCATGCACCACCAATGGTTCTCCGTGCAAAACTTCGTCGTTATTCATAATGATATTTTTTAAAAGCCTTCAGCTAATTTATTATTATTTGGATGCGCTTACATTCTGCGCAACGGTTTTTGTCGAATCAGTTGGCAGAGCAGGTTTTTTGTTAGGGTCCAATTCAGGAAATGCAAGATAATATTCAGGCTTTTGTGTCGCCATATATTGATCGTAGCTCTGCTGGGATTCTACTACAATAATACCTCTCATAGTAAAATGACCTTTACCACAAATCTGGTCGCAACTGATCTCGTAAGTAAAATTTGCATTGCCGGTTTTTTCCTTCATTTGCTCAGTTGTATAAATCGGAGTAAACCATAGCGTTGTCGGAGTACCAGGAACCGCATCCATCTTCATACGGAAATGAGGAAGACCCACGTCATGAATTACATCCTGGGAATTAATAATCAGCTTTACCGGCTTGTTTACCACTACATGCATGGTTGTCGGCACATGAATATCGTCATGGCTTGCGGCTTCCGCCCAATCTACACCTAAACTATTATTATGAGCGGGATCAGTAAGTTTATAATTTTTTCTGCCTAACAAACCATCTCTACCCGGGTAGCGTATTTCCCATCCAAATTGGTGGCCCGTAATTTCTACAAGTTGTGAATCCTTGGGTGCGTCCGAAGTAAACTTAAACCAATACTTTAATCCAAAAACAACGAGTACTGTTAACACAATGGCTGGTATCCCTGTCCAAATCAGTTCAAGTTTGTTACTATGCGTAAAATAAAGCGCCTTTCGTTTATCACTCTCCTGGTACCTGAATGAAAACCAAAACAATAAAATCTGTGTAATAAAAAATACTACGCCGGTGACGGCAATAGTTATGAGCAACATTGTATCAATGCTCTTTCCCTCTTCCGATGCTGACCCCTGTGGAAATAGCGTTTTAGGATAAAAAAGTTTGTTGCACCACCATACCCCGATAAGCCCAAGAATAAGAAACCCTATCATGAAAAACCCATTGATCTTGTTATTCTGCCGCCTGGCTTTCTCCTCACCTTTCAAAACGCTTACATATTCGCTCGCCTTTGATATCTGGAAAATTACCAGGTAAATAAGCACAATGATCGCTATCAAAAAAAAGTCATTCATGATTCTTTAATTTTCCTTTTCAATTCACTCAAGCGTAAAATGCAAAGGTACTTTTGAATTGCTTAATAATTTTTATCGTATCTATTTTTAAACTTGTTTTATATTTTATAACGATGTTTGGGAAACCCAAAAATTTGCTATATAACATTATAAATACTATACATGGTGTATAATGCTTTCTTTTAGGAATGGATGATTGATTGCCGTCATTGGCGCTTTTGAAGCAAATCTTCCAACCCCCCACATAATGACCCCAACAAAACCTAAAGGAATACCAAACTCATACCAACTCAAATGCGGGTTAAACTTAACTGTTCCCGGCATTACCATCTGGTAAAAATCAATCCAATGGCCGAAAATAATCAACACGCACATGAATGTTACAATGGTATAATTCCGCTTGGCAGCTTTCTTCATAAGAATCAAAATGGGACATGCAAAGTTTAATACCAGATTTAGAATAAATAACCCCCTATATGGCCCCTGTGAACGAATTTTAAAATAGATAGTCTCCTCGGGTATATTACCATACCATATCAACATAAACTGGTCGAACCACAGGTAGGCCCAAAAGATGGAAAAAGCAAACATAAATTTCCCTAAATCCTGTAAATGTTCTTCTGTTACAAACTCAAGCTGTCCGCGATTTTTAAAATAGATTACAAAAATGGTAATGAGTGCAAGGCCCGAAACAAAGGTGCTGGCAAATGTGTACCAGCTATACATGGTACTGAACCAATGAGCATCAATGCTCATAAGCCATAGCCATGGTATTGTAGAACCTACCGTAAGCCCAAACAATACTATAAAAAAAGCTGACCAAAATAGGTTTTTATTTAGCCAGATCCTCCCGGTTTCATAATCCATGGTCCCCATCTTATCACTTTCCAAACTAAGGTCTCTTAATTTTTTTCCAACAAAAGCCCACAGGCCAATACATACTATCGAAGCAATGGCATAAACACCGGGGCTTAAAAATCCGGATTTCCCTTTAAGGACTTCGTCATGCGCTACCATTTCTTTATCAAGCCATGGATAAATATCACTGCGATTGCCAAATACGATACTAAGTATAACGATCAAAGCCAGCAGTCCCATTACCGGAACGACAGACGAAATAGCATCGGAGACACGACGTAAAGCAGCCTGCCAGCCACCCATGGCTAAAGTTGTAATTCCAATGAAAAATGTACTTGTGTTGACAAGCAACAACCAGTAAAGACTGTTTTGAAGCATTACGGCCCAAAACCTGGTACTGTTAAGATTGTCTCCATGTGAACCTGCAGTCGGATTTAAAAATATGATCCCACAAATTAAAGTGAGCAAGCCCACAATCATAAGGCCAGCTGACCACTTTTTATATCCCGCCGGTGTTACATATTGGTCGTTCATTAAAAATATTTTTTGTTTGTACTTCTATTTTTTGGCTACAGCAGAATCCATTTTTGCCGAAGACTGTTGCTTTGTTGAATCGGTACTTCCGCTATCGGTATTCTTTTGTTTCGATTTTACATATTGTATTACCATCCATCTCTGCTTTCGTGTTAACTGCGAAGCATAGCTGCCCATATTTCCTTTGCCATAAGTAATGGAATGAAACATAGTTCCTACGGGCATTTCAACATATTGTTGCAATGTAAGATTGGCAACAGCGGGGATTTTACCTGCTGTTGACAGTGGTCCCTGGCCGTCGATATTTGGCCCATGGCATATTGCACAATTAATATTAAATAAACGCCCGGCTTCCGCCATTTGTACTGTGTCCAATGGTGTTAACGGATCTTTTACCTGTGCACTCATCTTATACCCGTTTGAGTCATTTTGTAAAGCGTACGGGAAAAGGTCACCTCTCCTTATTGTTCCTTCCACCGGGTAAGGAACATAATTAATTCCTGCTTCCTTCAGGTTATTTGGAGCGTAAGCTTCGTATGCCCGGCTATAAGTCATGTCCGGCATGTAGATTTTACCGGGCTCACGTTTACCATCGCAACTCACTATACCTGTTGTCATCAAAATTGTCAGGGTAAAAGCAAAAAGAATTTTAATTTTTTTCATATCTATAATGATCTTCGTCAATTATCAATTATCAATACCCGACTTCCTCTTTTTGATATAATTTTTGTTCTCTATCGTAGCGGCCAAACCACCAGCCATCCTCTGCTTCCTGAACATTTATTTCAATAGCACCATTGTTCTGCAGAAAACTTTCTACTTCGGTTTCATTTGTTTTAGATGTGCATTCTATTACCATTACCATGAGATCATCAGTTGCCCTCGGATGGAAATGATGCTTTTTAACTCCGGGCATCAATTTACAAAGCCAGCAAAAGGTCATTACCATACCAACCGCGGACATGAGTACAGTAAGTTCAAAAGTAATGGGAATGAATGCAGGAAGAGCAAAATGCGGCTTTCCGCCAATGTTCAACGGCCAGTCTGATGTGAATATCCAACCCATCCCCCCTACTGCAATTGCAGTTCCTGTGATACCAAAAATAAATCCGACGGTATGCAGGCTTGTTTCCCGTAATCCCATGGCATGATCAAGGCCATGAATGGGAAATGGTGTATAAACATCATGAATTTTGTACCCGGCTCTCCGTACATTTTTAATAGCCGGAAATAAAACATTTTCATCATCAAAACATCCAACAACAAATTTTTTTCTCATATTAATCCCTCCTATCCCACTCTATGGGATAATTTAAAATAATATTTCATCTAAATGTTCCAACTCAATGAAAGCTCCCGGCTCCCTCTATTCTGGGGATTTAAGCGGGCTTTTAATGAGCATGCTCGACCTCTTCAATATAAAATTTCTCCGCATCCATTTTTTCGGTTGCCGTCATTTTTCTTTTATAATTTTCACCACTGGTTTTTAATATAGCCTTTATCTCTGCAAGAGCAATTACAGGGAAGAATTTTGCAAAAAGGAAATAACAGGTGAAGAATAACCCGAATGTTCCCAGGTAAAAACCTACTTCCCAGATAGTAGGGCTATAGTAAGTACTCCACGACGATGGAAGAAAATCACGATAGATCGAAGTAACTATAATTACAAAGCGCTCAAACCACATTCCTACGTTTATCAATACTGACATGAAGAAGGTAAATGTTATATTTCTTCTTAATTTCCTTGACCAGAATATTTGAGGTGAAACTACATTACAGAACATCATTCCATAATAAGCCCAGCCATAGGGACTAAACAGATTTACACGGTTTTGCCTGAATGCCCACCACTCATATTCATTCTGCCCATACCATGCAATAAACAATTCCGTTAAATAAGCACAACCAACTATGGATCCCGTAAGAACGATAACCTTATTCATTGCTTCTATATGGCCCACTGTTATATATTCTTCCAGGTGCAATATTTTCCGGGTTATTATCAATAATGACTGTACCATTGCAAACCCTGAAAAGATAGCTCCCGCAACAAAATAAGGGGGAAAGATTGTAGTATGCCAGCCGGGGATAACTGACGTAGCAAAGTCAAAAGATACAATTGTATGTACCGACAATACCAGGGGTGTCGCTAACCCAGCTAATACTAGGGAGAGACTTTCATGACGCTGCCAGTGCTTCGTGCTCCCCGTCCATCCAAACGAAGCCAGCCCGTAAAACATTTTTCTGAATTTTGTTTTAGCCCTGTCACGCACCGTCGCAAGGTCAGGCAACAAACCAGAATACCAGAATAATAATGAAACAGTAAAATAAGTGGATACTGCAAAAACATCCCATAACAGCGCTGAGTTGAAATTAGGCCATAGAGGTCCGCGTGAATTAGGATAAGGCATTACATAAAATCCCACCCAAACACGGCCCATATGAAAAATGGGAAACTGACCGGCACACATTACCGCAAAGATGGTCATAGCTTCTGCAGCCCTGTTTACCCCGGTTCTCCATCCCTGCCTGAATAGTAAAAGAATTGCAGATATCAGCGTACCGGCGTGACCAATACCGATCCACCAAACAAAGTTTGTAATATCCCAGCCCCACCCAATAGTATGATTCAGGTTCCACTGGCCAATGCCGTAAGCTACTTCACGATAAACAGAATATACCCCAAACAACAACAGTAAAACAGAAATTGAAAAGCCCACCCACCAGAGCATCCCCGGCTTTACTTCTATTGGACTAATGATGTCTTCAGTAGCCTGGTGATAATCCTTATCCCCATCTACCAAAGGCTCCCTCAGTTGCGATTCGTACTTTAATAATGACATACGTTGTTTAGCTTTTAGCTATAAATTGAAATCTGTTACGGTATTAATTTTTAACCTTATTATTAAACGTGTTCTTCTTCTTTTGTTAAGTTGCCTACTTCACGGTCAGTGTTCCTTACTTTCACAAGATAATTTACATTGCTAAGCACATGCAGCTCTTCAAGCACGTAATACTTTCTTTCTTTCTGTTCACGTCTCCGTAGTTGCGCAATCCTGCTATGCTCATCATTCACATTTCCGAACATAATAGCTTGTGTGGGACAAGCCTGCATACATGCTGTTTTTACTTCAAGGTCTTTAAGCGGCCTGTCTTCTTTTTTAGCATTCAATTTCCCCTCCTGCAGTCGCTGTACACAAAAGCTGCACTTTTCCATAACACCTCTTGAGCGAACGGTTACGTCAGGGTTTAGTACCATCCTGGTAAGATCTTCATTCAATTCCGCAGTTGCGTCGGAAATAATTCCCTTCTGATTATCGGGAAAACTATCTGCCCCATTATAATCGGCCCAGTTGAAGCGGCGTACTTTATAAGGACAGTTATTAGCACAATATTTAGTACCTATACAACGGTTATAAATCATTTGATTATACCCTTCACTACTGTGATTGGTTGCTGATACCGGGCAAACGTTTTCGCACGGCGCATTATCACAATGCTGACAAAGCATAGGTTGGAAAACAACATCCGGATTTTGAGGATCTCCTGTAAAATACCTGTCAATACGAAGCCATTGCATATCATGGAACCTGGACACTTCATATTTTCCAACAGTAGAAATATTATTTTCGGCAACACATGCTACAGTACAGGCGGAACATCCAATGCAGGTATTCAAATCAATGCTCATTCCCCATTTTATCCCCGGGTTGTCGTAAGTGGGATACATAGTACCTTCCGTTACAAAATTTTCCCCGTATTTTGCGAGCTCTTCTTTTTCCTCTTCATTCATTTTGCCGGGATGCAGCTTAAATTCAGCAAGCGTTGTTTCCCTTACGATAGGTCTTCCCTCGGTAATATTATGAACCTGGGTTTGGGCGATTGGAAATGTATTGCCGGTTTTTTCAATTGTCACCGGCGCGGAATAACTTACTGTAGTTCCGTTATAAACAGCCAAAGGGTAAACATTTATACCTACACCGTTTGCAGCCCGGCCAATATATTCCGCAGTTTTCTCTTTATTGTTGCTTTGCCTTCCATAACCAACAGCGACTGCTATTACATCAGGATGAATTCCCGGAATGATTAGAACAGGAAGTTCGATGGTTTTACCATTCGCCGTCACTTTAATAACAGGTTTGTGAATACTTACTTCGTATTTATCAGATTCACGCCTGTTATAAATATCTATATCAAATAATGATTTACCCATTTGCGGCGAGACCATGGCATAATTATCCCAGGTAGCTTTTGATATAGGATCACTTACTTCCTGCAACCATGCATTGTTTGCACGGTTACCAGTACCAAGCGATACTTTTTCATAGAGAACCATTTCAATATCACCTCCTTTTACACTGCCGATTTTACCAGCAGCGTCTGCGATATTTCCTGAGAATGCGGCTGTACCCATTACTGTTGCAGAAACCGGGGTTTCAGGCATAGGTTTTTCTGATGTTGAGTCAGCTGCCTTTTCGGATTCGTTTACTCCTGCTGTCGCGGAAGTGAGATCATTCACATTTACAAAAACAGTTTGAGTTTTAAGTTGTGAATTTTCAAGTACCCCGTCCTGTAAAAACTTTTCAAAATTATCAAGACCGCCCAATTTTGTTATCCAGTAATTTCTAAAATAATCAACGTATTCTGTTGAATTACCACTTAGTTTTAAAAGTGAACCTTCAAACTGGCGGGTCTTAAACAACGGGTGAATGAGAGGTTGTATTACGCTCACATAACCGGTTTGCGGTTCAGCATCACCCCAGCATTCAAGCCAGTGATGAGATGGAATCACATATTTACAGAGTTCAGTGGTTTCATCCATTTTTTCACTGAAAGAAACTGTCAACGGACATTTTTTAATTCCTTCAGCAAATTTATCCGCTGCAAAATAGCTATACACCGGGTTAGCTCCGTAAACTAATAATGTTCCTATATTTCCTGAATTCAAGTCATTCGTCAGTGCCACCATATCTGCATCTAACCCCTGCCGGTAGCTCACCTGTGAGCCCCAATCAATTGTTTTACCATTTGCCCCGATGGCATCATTTATAGCGTTTACAATTAACTGCACATTGGGGTCATTACTTCCACACACAACCAGGGCCGCTCCCTTATTTGCAGAAAGTTCCGCAGCAGCTTTTTTTATACCTTCTCCTACCTTAGCCGGAACTGTTGATGACGTATTGCCACCCAGTGCGCCTAACAATGCAAGAGCCACTGCTCCTGTTTCAGATGGCTTATGTATGTAACGATCATCGGCATTGGCGCCTGTAATGCTATAATGGCTTTCAAATTGAAAATGCCGGCTCATAGCCGGGTGTTCTTCGTTTATTCTCCTCGTTTCAGCGTACTGTTTTGCAAATACAACAGGACTTAACCAGGTTGCCAAAAAATCAGCACCGAGGCTGACAATCACTTTTGCATTTTCAAAATGGTAAGCAGGAATGGCTCTTTTGCCATAAGACGCCTCGTTAGCCATTATCAATCCGCTGTAAGAAACAGCATCATATTGCACATGGCGACTGCCGGGATATTTTGCAAGAAATTCTGAAATAACCTGCCGGGTGGATGTTGACGTAATGGACGATGTTAGTAATACTGAGGGCTTACCGGCATTAGCTGCCATTGCATCAAGAACCATTTTATCAATAGCTTCAAATGTTGCTTCTTTGCCACTGGCCATAGGATAGCGCAATCTTGTATTGTCATAAAGATCCAAAACTGACGATTGACATTGCGCGGAGGTACCACCATTAGTTAGAGTTGAAAGGTCGTTCCCCTCAATTTTAATTGGCCTGCCTTCTCTTTGCTTTACAACCACCGGAACGGCATCACCATCATTTATATAAGTAGAAGCATAATAATTCGAAACGCCGGGAAGCATATCATCCGGCTTGTGTAAATAAGGAATGCTTTTACGAACAGGCATCTCGCAGCTTGCCGCAAGAGCAGCAGCGGCTGTGCTAAAGCCCATGTATTTCAAAAAATCCCTGCGCGGGGTTTTAGCATTCAAAATATTTTCATTGGCAATATCTTCAAATGGCAACTCTTCTTTGAATTCATTTTTCAATGCTTTCTGTTCAGATTCACTTTGATGATAATCTTCAAAATTTTGCCAATACTTTTTTTCCATAATTTGCTAATATGCTAATTAGCTAATGCTAATCAGCTAATTCTTTTAGATTAAAAATAGTACCACAACTTCATAGGCCCCTATCATTTCAACTCCCTTCATCCCCGGTTCCAATCAGTATATTAGCCAACCAGCTATTTAACTTATTGGGTTTTAATAGTGACATTTCTGGCATTCAGTACCGCCAATTTTTTCAACTGTAACACTATCGTATTTGTTATCTTTTATATCCTGGTGGAATTTTTCGTAAATGCTATAGAACTTATTACCGTGTCCCTGGTCATCGTTAAACTGAACGTTTGAAGTACGGTGGCAATTAACACACCATCCCATACTTAAGTCAGCAAATTGGTGAACCTCTCCCATATTTTGAATTTCTCCATGGCACGTCTGGCATTGTACACGACCAACTTTTACATGTTGCGAATGATTAAAATAAACAAAATCAGGAAGATTATGAATGCGAATCCATTCTATAGGCGAACCGGGTTTGTCATATTTTTTCAGATCTGGATTCCAACCGGCGTATTTATATAATTTCTCAATTTCTGCATTCGCGTTTACAGAAGTACCGTCTTCGCGAAAAAGTGGTTCCCCACCATATTCCTTAACAGACATGTGACAATTCATACACACATTCACCGAAGGAATATTAGCATGTTTACTATCCTGTGCACCACTATGGCAATAGAGGCAACTTATCTGGTTAGTACCCGCATGTACCTTATGTGAATAATAAATAGGCTGAACCGGTTGGTAGCCTTGCTGTCTGCCCAGCCCCATGGCACCCTCAACAAGAAAATAGCCCCCGACCATAAAAAGTAAAATAACTACAAGAAGCAGGTATGCTTTATTACGATAAAACGGTACCGGGTGAGGCGCCTTAATGCCTTCTTTCTCATCGGTTAACTTTTTAAGATTGCTGTTAACCTGTAAAAGAGTTAAGCCTATTATCGCTAAAATAAGTGTAAGTAAGCCGTACCAAATTGAATTTTCCTGTCCTGTTGTACCAGGCTGTGAAGGAGCCCCTTTTATGCCGGCGGGAGGCTCATAAGTATCTGCATAATTGAGAATAGCGTCTATCTCTTCTCTGGTCAAGCCGGGAAAAGCTGTCATGACAACACCGCCGGATTCACTCTTTAATTTCTGGGCATAAGGATCGGTGTTTACCATTGAAGTGGTATTTGCAACCCATTTATATACCCAATCTTTTGATGGCTCTCTTTCTCTTGCACCTTTAAGTGCAGGACCTACATATGCTGCATCAGGCTTATGGCAACTTGCACAATTAGCCTTGAATAAACTTTCACCATCTGCTGCAAACAAAAATTCCGGAACTGAAATTAAAGCTAGAAGAAAAAATAACGCAATTGTTTTTGAAAAAGGCCTGCTGAGTTGGTTCATACTCTATATTTCCTGTCTTATGATAATGGAAAAAATATACTTCAATGGCTGCAAAAATAAGGCAGGATGTTGACAAACTGTTAACATTTGTAAATTTTTTTTAGCCTTTCAAAACATGGATTTTAAATGATTTAGAAGCAAGGGTTTTAAAGTTGTAAAGAAAGATAAAAACAACATTCAGTCTCTTATTTTAAAAAATGATATGTTGTTTTTATTTTAAGGGAACATTATTTCGCTATACTTTTTATATTGTTTTAATGAACTGAATAGTGATCCTGTAAGTTCTTTTTTTAATACTTTGCACCTCGACCATATTATAATTCATGATCAATCCCCGGAAATAATTTTGATCCGTTGAAATATTAATACGTGCTTGAATTAAAGCAACACTTATAAACAGGAATAAGAATGACAAACATTGCAATTTTCGCGTCAGGCGCGGGTTCAAATGCTCAGAAGGTAATTGATCATTTTAGAAATTCACTCGATGCTTCAGTCAATTTAATTGTTTGCAATAATCCTGCTGCGGGCGTACTTCAAATTGCATCTTCGCAAAATATTCCTGTATTATTAATTGAGAAGAAAAAATTTCAGGTTACTGGTTATGTGAATGAAATAAAAAATTATGGAATAGGATTTATTGTGTTGGCAGGTTTTTTATGGAAGTTACCCGAAGTACTTATCCAGGCTTTTCCCAAAAGAATAATAAATATTCATCCTGCATTATTACCGGCATACGGTGGTAAAGGAATGTATGGTAATGCAGTGCATAACGCGGTGATCAATGCAAAAGAAAAACAGAGCGGCATTACCATTCATTATGTGGATGAAAAATATGACCATGGCAAAATCATTTTGCAGGTAGCATGCCCCATTACTGAAGATGATACAGCAGAATCGCTGGCACAAAAAATTCATTTACTTGAGCATAAACATTATCCGGAAGAGATCGAAAAAATATTAAAAAGATAGAAAATACTTTTCTTCTTTTTTTCTGAGGCGCAGCCATTTTGACTCTCTTTTCTTTCTGGACATATTTTCGGAACACGGGTTCAAGTAAAAATAGATTGGCTTCTATTTAGTTCACATGTCTCTGCTGTTTGTCCCAAAGGGATGGATTCCCATTGGTGATTGCTATGCTGCAAATCCTTCCGCATAACACGCAACAACGGCGGTGTGTGGGCTTCGGTCTGATGGCTGAACACCGACAAGTGCTGGAGTGCTGGAAACAGGACACTGTAAAAGATTTATAAAGATTTAATCTCCGCTTTTATCTTTAAAGCTGACTTGCAAAAAAATCTTAGCACTAAATAAATATTACAAAAATGTCCGTAGTCACAGACGTACGGACAGCAGCTCTTTTTTTATTTATAGTTTACTAAGGGTAGCGGGGGTTGCAAGCTTTCAATTATAATATCACGATATTCTTTTCTTGTAAATACGTCTACCCAATGCACTACTGCAAAACTTACAAAATACATTCTCCTTTACTCATAGTGCGTAAATGTCCTTAGTTGCAAACTAAGGACAGCAGTTCTTTTATTATTAGAGTTTCTATGAATAACGAAGCAACGATCCGTGTATCTTGAAGTTACTAAGTATAGCCGGGTACGGACAGTAGCTCTTTTTTTATTTATAGTTTACTAAGGGTAGCGGGGTGTTGGTGATTGCTATGCTGCAAATCCTTCCGCACGAACACGCAACAACGGCGGTGTGTGGGCTTTGGTCTGATGGCTGAACACCAACAAGTGCTGGAAGTATTTTTTGTGGTATTGCTTAAATCAGGAGCGGTGGATTGTTTAACTTTCATTTAATAAAGCTTTCTCATAATTATCATATATACTCGCCCAAGCAGCATTAAATAATTCACTCCATTTATTAAATCCTTTCTTTGGATTAGTTTTATCTTTTGGAATAAAAACATGAACTTCTATAGGAAACTCATTTAAATCACTAAGCCTAGTATAAGAGAATCTATCAACTAAAATCAATTTTGATACAGGTGGAAATATCCCATATTCTGAATAATCGATAGATTTTTCAATTTCTATGAAAAAGACATTTTCTTCCTAAAATATCAATTTTATCAAACTTTATAACTTTTATAGATTTTTCGAAATCGATACAATCACCTGATACTAAATATAGTTCCATTAAAATCTGGTTTTAAGGCTTACGCTTGAAGCATGAATAATCTTTTTAGCTGCGTTTTTAATAATCACTTTGGGCAATCCCCCAGAATTTCCATCTAAAGGTAAGGAAGGTCTCACTTTATCAATATCACTCCATTTAACAAATCCTTCAATAAGATTATCCCCATCGTTTGTATTCGGCAACCCTGCTAAATTTCGATAACCTTGACCAAAAAAATTTGGATTGACAGTAGTCCAACTTTCACCAAATTCTCGGGATCTTCCTTTTGCATTTGTTGGTCTTCCTCTTTTAATCTAAAAAATAGTTACCAATAAATAATACCGCCGATGTTGCGTGTTCGTGCTGATGGTTTTGTAGCCCGGCAACACCAACATCAGTTTGCAGTCATGGCACAATTTATCTTAAGCTATCCAATGTTTTATAAAACCAAACTCATCAATCCCGCTTTCATAAAATTTTGCAGAAGAATATTTATAGTCTTCCGGGTAAGCCCATAACCCTGCCAATGCTGCTAACCTGAGTTCGGTTTAAGCGGCTATTAATTTTGGTTGATTTAATTGTTCGATAAGGTAAGGGTTAGTTTCTTGTATATCAATTTTGATAGAAGGTTTTTTGGGGAAGAATGAGTA
>JBKJRY010000233.1:0-22690 GCA_046593045.1 Chitinophagaceae bacterium
TACTCATTCTTCCCCAAAAAACCTTCTATCAAAATTGATATACAAGAAACTAACCCTTACCTTATCGAACAATTAAATCAACCAAAATTAATAGCCGCTTAAACCGAACTCAGGTTAATAATGCAGCAATGAGATGCATGCTTATCAAAATCGTACCCCCACCTATTTACTATGTCGCACAGCCGTGATGGTTATAGGCCCAAGCAAGCCGGAAGATTCAAGCGGACTTGTGGAATCGTAAACATTCACATCGGTATGCGTCTCCCGCTTTGCGGGTGGTAGCTTACTGTCTCCGATCAACCTGTTTACCCATGTATTTACCACTTTAATTTTTAAGTCATTTTGTCCCTCTTTCACAGCACTTGTGATATCGACTTTCCACGGTGCTGTCCACACTCCTCCCACACTTTTTCCATTCAATGTTACATCCGCTATCACTTTTACATTTCCTAAATCAAGGTAAATGGTTTCATTTTTTGGAATATTAGAAAGATTGAAACTGTTATGATAAGTGGCCGTTCCTGAGTAATATTTAATTTCATCTTCGGGACGCTTACTCCAGTCATCAAGATGCTCAAATTGCACAGGTTTAGCTGGTCCCCGCCTGGAGGTATCAAATGCCACTTCCCACGGGCTTTGAATATCAATCATCACCTCACCTCCAGGAAAGTTCTTCGCAGCAGCAGAAGCCCGTTCACCTTTTTTCCTGAATATTATAAAGCCACTTTGGTGAGCCACCAACTTTATTGGTACGGTAACACTTTCTGCATTTAAAATATAATTTGGCAAATCCCTAAAAGAGCCATCGCTGGCATCCCACCACTCAGGTTGCTTATCAGCAACCCTGAATTCGGGTGAAATATCTCTTATTGAGTCGCTCTGATTTGATACAAAATAAATATCTGTATCTGCAGTCTTACGATGAGTGTATAACATAGAATCGTTGCTATTTGCTTTAAAATCCGGAATTACTTTTAATAAAGAAAAAGCATCTTCCATACTCATGCCATCCAGTACCATACCTTTTCCATATTGCACCATTTTTACATTTTTGCCGTCACAATTTTGCCAAAGTTCAGCAGCCATACTTTTTACTTCTTTGTCTGCTGACGGATAATTTTCCATACTTGGCGATCTATCAGGCCGGGGGCCCCACACTACAGCCCCTGCAGATACGAGTTCTACGATTTTTTTCAATACTGTAGGGCGCATGGTATTTTCAGGAGGTAATACCAACAAACTGTAGGCGATGCCATTAGGTAACACTAATTTGCCATCCGCTACAGTTAATCGATTTTCAATAACCTCAGCATTAATGTAATCATAGGAATAACCTTCGGGCAACTCCGGATCCCGTATGCCCGTCATCTTCGGAGCGTCTTCTCCAATAAAATAAGCCACATCCTGTACCGGGTGGCCTTGCTGCAGCATATACATGCACCGCCGCATATAATCAAAAAAAGGTGTAGCCTCGTCAAACCATGTATTATTGCGGTTGAATTCGGTACCAAACCATGCATTAACTCCGGGCACCGATGCATCTTGTGGCTGCGAAATATATACATGTAGTAAGGTATTGTTCACACCCTGGGTAAATGCCCAGTCAGCTTTTTTCTTTATATAACCGGGATAGCGTTGAAATGGTTTACCTGCTGCAGTAAAGGATTCTGCGGATACTTTATTTTTTCCGTATGTATGCGCTGCTGATGATGCAGCCTTTATTTCAATACTGCCTAAATCTCCTTCCGCCCAGAATTCTCCGCCCAGCTCATCGGATTGTCCACCGTATTGGAGGAACTCTGCCGGAAAGCCCCAATGGCCATAATTTTCTAACCATAACTTTAATCCGTGTTGATGACTAAGATCTCTCAAGCCTCCAACATAACTATATGCCACGCGATCTGCAACGAGCCTTCGAAGATCCCAAAGAAACCGGTCAGACTGATCTGCACTAGCAACGATAGTTCCCGCTAATACCGGCAGCCATGGCAACGGATCGTATCCATATCGTTTTTTAAAATCTGCCGCAAATCCATCTGTCCAATTTTGAGAACCGGTTTCATAACTATCTGCAACAACGTACTTAAAAGCTTTTCGATCTACTGCAGGGATCCTGGTTATTATTTTTCCAATAAAACTATTGAAGTGCGAGGCCAAAGCTTCTTTATTCATTTTATCTACTTCAAGCCCCGTTCCTTCAGCGACGGCTGGTGCATTAGTTACTCCCGTAGGCAACATACCCGTTTGCATAACGGTCCACTCGCCTTCGGGTGCATCCCAGTTTAACATTCCGGTAGAAGATACATGTGCTATTATATTTATTACAGAATCCGGATCCACTAAAAACTTTTGATCCGGCTCGGACTGCTGTGGCCATTCATAATCTTTCCACATGGGCTGTGGCGCTTGGAACATTTTGGCAAGTTGCTTTTCAATATACCGCTCCTGGTATGGCGTTGCGGAGAGTTCTATTTCTGATAAGCTACCCTGCGATGAAAAATGTGAAAACACCAACCTAAATTCCCGGGAAGTGACCGCAGGAAAAGAAATAGCGACCGGAGCATAAGGAAGAAATCCAACACTTTTATTTGGATTGCTACGATCAAATTGGAATGTCTTTATTGTTTTGTATTCATCCCCTTCCTTCGCTTGCAGTTCAACATCTGCTTTAAACTTTTTCTCTGAAGGAAAGAGCAATAAGCTGCGTGCCTGCATTTCCTTATTTAATTGAATCGATATTTTTACGGGGCTGTCCTTTGCCTGGGAAAAGAAAGAAGCTTCTGTTTGAGTATTTCCATCGACTAAGTTTTCTGCCTGGTTGATCTGCGCAGATGTGACTACATTCGGAGAGTAACTTCGCATTTTTAATGTAACCGATTCCCTTGAAGGGAACGCAATTACAGAAGTCCGTTGAAAATTACTATCAGGCACCGGCAGTTGCTGATGCAGTGTAACCGGACCGGTTACACTCATTTCCGTATGGGCAAGATACCGCATTGCTTCTGATGGCTTTACCCAAGGACCACCTGACTGGCTCCAGCCCGGACCATTGAACAATCCAATTTCCACGCCTGCGCGGTCGCCGGCAATGAATGCCTGCCTGGTAATATTCCACCAATCATCGCTAAACAATTTTACTTTTCCCACAAAAGTTCCTTCATTAGGGCTGAGACCAATATTTCCAATAAAGGCCGTTCCGATTCCCGCCTTTTGCATGGACTCAATATCTTTTGTAACTCCATCTACAGAAATATTTCCATTGATCCAGTACCAGTAAGCACTAAGTTTGACAGAATCCGGCGGCGTCCGAAACCCCGTCTCCATGTGTCCCTCAATACCGGGTTCTTTTGACGTACGACAAGATGCGATGAAGCATATTGTCGACAAGAAGCAAATGCGAACAATAGAGAAAAATTTATTGGATGTTGTTATCATTTTGAATAGTCATTAAAGAAAATATTTCAAAAAAAAATGAATCAGCATGCCCGAATAGCCTCAATGGCAACTTAACTATAAAATACGCACGGGGCCAAGTAACCCAGCAGGAAAAAATGGCTGGTGTGATGTCCAGTTTTGCGCCACCTGGTTATCCTTCAAAGATTTCATGTAGTTACCAAGCGTGGTAATAAGCTTTAGCTGAATCGTATTGTTTCCTTTTTTGACAAATCGTGTTATATCATATACGGGGTTACCGTACCATTGTGTTCCAACTTTTTGATTGTTAATTTTTACTTCAGCAACTCCATGCGTTTCACCAAGTTGTAAATATTTTACATTCTTTTCATTGGCTAGCTTAAATGCATTTTCATAAATAATAGTTCCTGCAAATGTTTTAAGGTCTTCCCTTTTAGAAAAATCAACAAGTTTACCCAAAGAAAGTGATCTTGACTTTCCATCTACACCCTTTAGCGTAACCTTCCAAGGGCTTTGAATAATGATAGACGCTTTTTTACTGAGTTCGGCTTCAATAAATTTCCGGCCTCCTTCTACATTATCAAAAACAATTAGCCTGGATTCTCCCGGCCCGAGATGAATCTCCAATTGACTATTTTGCGACGGATATAAAAAACGTTCTCCTGTTTCAGGATTCCAAAGCCAGGCATTTTTACCTTGTATCGCAAATTTTGTCTTAACAACATGCTCTTTTGTTGCACTATAATTGCTAAAAAAGAAAATGTCTTTATCTGCACTGCGATAATAAACCTGGCTGACAAATTTATCAGGGTTACTTATTTCAACAAATGGCTTGATATCAAATTGCCGCTGGATTTTTTTATACCAACTTACAAAATCTTCTATCGGTGCAGCTACAATTCCGGCTTTAGCCGGATCTGTATTTTTAAGGATATTTGGTATCTCAGCATTAATTTCTTCCCCTGATTTTTGATTCGTGGGTGATTGGTGAGGTACTTTTTCAATGCAAATTAATTTACCGCCGCCGTCAGTAAATTTCTTTATGGCTTTGGCGGTAGCAGGCAGCATCGAATCCACATCGATCAACATAAGCGTTTTGTAGCTACGCGTTCCGTAAGTAAGCGTTCCATTTGCAATAGTAGCTTGCTGTATTATGTTTTCTGTTACGTAATCGCATCCATTACCATTTTGATGAACGGCTTCCCAAACCTGGTAAACATATTTAGGATATGCAAATACAGGAAAGGGATCCCTTTGAAATCCAAACTTCATAGATAGATCAGCCAACGGGGGAAGAAGTGCTATATCGGCTTGCATTTCGCTTTGTTGCAAAAGAGCATACAGCCGCGTTTTATAATCCGCCCATTTTTTAAAATAAGGCCACCATGTATTTCTTTCGTTGAAAAAAGTGCCGTAACGTATCCATCCCGGGAAGGGAGCTTCAAGGGGGCTATAATTGAAGCCATGTAAAACTGAATGGGTAACGCCTGATAATATACTTTGATCACCGGCTATCTTAATTAGTTCAAGTGTAGCATTAAAGGCCATCCCTGTATTAGTCATTTCTTCACAACTGATCTCTTTCCTACCTGCCAAATGTGCTCCTGAAGAAGTAAGTTTATTATTCATCGTATATGCCCTGCCAACCCGGTAATCTTCATCACTAAATTCATATCCTGTTCTTGAATCTAACCAGGTTTCGCATTCAGGTATGTCAATGAGCATGCTTGCTTCCACCGGGTTGCATTCCCTGCCGTAAGGCTGCATTCGTGACCTCACACCATTTTTATGACACCAGTCTACGAAAGTATCAATGAACCTTTCTTTGAATAATGCTACGCGAACGTCTTCAAAATCATAACGCACACGATCGATTTTTTGCTGTAGTCCTGGCTCAAATTTTGCCCCATATTCTTCTTTGACCGCGTTGCCCATCTCTCCTACTTTGAATAAGATAAATGGGAAATAAGGAGCGAGGTCATAGCCTTTTTTTTCTTTGAACTTTTCGAACATATCCGTACACCAATTAGCGCCTTCCAGTTCAAGGCTATCGGTAAAGAATGCACGAAAATAATTACCCAAAGGACCTATGCGTTCTACCAGTTTGTCAGACATCCTGTTGAGGTAATTTTCTACAGCGGATTTGCTATAATGATTCAGGACAGGGCCGCCTGCTCCGGGAGCTCCATTTATAACCGCCATATACCCCGTTAACTTTACCAGGTAATAAAGCACATAATCTCCCGCAGGTACCGATACAGTAATCGTATCGCTGTCAGCCTGGTCCGTTAGATCTATACATTCATCAAGATTCTGTAGATGCATAGGCACCAGTTTGATCATCATCAAGTCCTTTAACTTATCCTCATATTTTGAATGTATTTCAGGATTCACCTCATCCAAAAGTTCCTGCTTCGAAATTTTATACGTTTTACCACCTGCGAGATTCCTGGTACCCAGTGCAGCCATTTGCGTCTGGTCATCACGGCTTAAAAATTCGCCTCCAAAAGGCCAGCCGGAACCTACAATCATATCGCAATACATATCTCTTTCTTTTGCTCCTTTCAAAGCAACCTCTAACATTGCTATCCATTCATCGCTCAGCCATTCAAGGGACTTAATATTTAAATCGTCAGTGTTGCCAGGAAATTTTATTGGATTGATTTCGACGCCACCTATTCCTGCAGCTTTCATAATATCCAGCTCCCGCAAAATTTCTTTCTTTTGCAAACGATCTCCGTTCCACCACCATCTTACAAACGGCCGGTAAATGCTTGAAGGATTTTGAAATAACTTGTAAAGTTCTTCGCCTGATGGAACAGTGTGTGCCAAACGGTTATCATGTAATCCGCCAATTTCTTTGAAGTTGATAAATGACAAGCCAGCCGTGGTCAAAGAACCTAATTTAATGAAACGCCTTCTATTAATATTCATATAGATTGAATTGATAGTTTTAATTAAACAACTGCCACTGTAACACCAATATTAAAATATGCTAAACGACCATTTACCCGGCTTTACATGAAACAGAAAATAATCACTATTGTCACCTATATATTCCACGCCATCTATAGTTGCAATTGCCTTCATGTTTTGTATTAATAATTTATCATTTACCGATATTTTTAAAAAATTAAAACCCGGTTTCGGAATCCCTACGGTAGCCTGTGCATTGCCGGGAATAATAACTTCCATCTTCAACTTATTTTTTTCCCTGGATAAATCCATAGTAATATTTCCTTTCGAAGATGGCGCAATGCAATGAATTTCGGTTAAGTTTCCCGGTTGAGGCATTACACTAAAAGTCTTGTAAGCTGGTTTGTCCGGCGCAATGCCTGCCACATACTGACTTAAAAGCGTTAGTGGCCCTCCGGACCATCCGTGATTGTATGAACCACCCCCGTACCCTTCTGACCCGATACCCCATCCTTCCCAAAGTGTTGTAAGGTGGCTGTTGACCATATTAGTATATCTTTTTTTCATTCGTGCCAGGCCTGCCGCAGCATCGTGCATTATAAAAAAAGATTCCATGATATACTTTTCCATGTAAGGGCTGGCATGAAACTCAACCTGTAAAACTTTTTTAATTGCTTCAAATTTTTCGGGCTCAACTAATCCTGCTACTACAGCTAAACCATTACCGCGATCATCAACAACCCCTTTATTACCCGGGCTTTTGTATGCCTGGTCATTCCAAAATTGAGTATTAAAATTCTCTTTAATAGATCTCATTTGAGACCCGTATAGTGATGTATCGCTTGCGTTGCCTGTCAATAACGCCATTTGGGCTGCTGCATCGAGCGCCATGTAATACCATGCATTATCCAAAAGGGGTGTATCAATATTTTCGCCCCAATCCATCCAATCCCAACCTCCTGCCCGATGAATTACCAATCCATCATCACCAAATTTCCACAAGCCAAGGTATTTTTTTACAGCAGGGTATACATACCGGATCATAGCTGTGTCGCCGGTATAATGATAATAATTCCAGAAGCCATATTTTCCAACACTGGCAAGCATTTGAGCAGGAAGCTCCTTATCCCAGCTACCTGCAGGAACTGGAGAATATAATACACTATCCGGCTTTTGCCAGTCTACCAAATTGCGTATAGCTTTTTGAATAGCCATGTAGCCGTTTGTATCGCAGGCATACAATATCTCTCCCATCTCTATTACAGCATCGCCCCACCATTGTGCTCTTTCCCTGTCAGGATCCTGTATGGCATCCCGCAGGTTGACATTTAAAGTATTATAAGATTTTTGCCAGAGCTTATTGTAAAAGGAATCGTTGCACGAAAACTCACCAACCCGCTCTGCATTGTACCGGGTTTCACGATACTTCAGCGAGATTATTTTTACCCCGGCGGGAATGTCGTACTGCACTTCATGGCCATTCATATAACCAAGGGTTTCAAATTCCTGTACGCCTTCTTTAGAAATGTATTCGGTGCGGACATTGTATTCACTTCCTCCTTTATAGTTATCTGTCCTAATATCTATTTTCAAACCGGCCGGTGCCGCTATTTCCAGGTAAGGTGTTATAGTGATATTCTTTGGAAGTTTCGCAATTATCAATTTACCGTTAGATTGTTTTGGAATGTCAGCTTGATTGACATAAGTAAGCAAGCCCGAATCTTTCCATAAAGGAATAGGTCTTTTTACCAAATTATTCCACGGAGCAACTGGCGGAGTGAGGTATTCTATAGCGTTCGACCAGCCCTCGTCGTTGAAATCCTGCTGTTGCCAAAGGCTTATATCTTTTCGCGCATCAAAGTGAATATTAAATTCAGGCAAGCGATAGTTGGGTAAAGGCAGGCCGGTGTTTCCAAAAGCAGGATGACGAATAGCTTTCCATGATTTGTCAGATAATATCATTTTATCTTCCAGCATTGCCTGGAATAATAAAGCTGGTTTGCCACTGCTTTTATGATCAAAACCATCTCTTCCCCAATACCAGGTTAAAACAGCTATTGTGTTTTTACCTTTCTGCAGGTAGTGGGCTATATCCAGCTCATCATAATAAGTGTCTTGTGGATTAGGCCCTCTTTTTAATTCTCCTTCAAAAACAACCAGCTTTCCATTTATCCATAACCAGTACTTTGAATCTGTCGCAATTTTAACGTCGGCCGTTTTGGGAACATTTTTTAAAATAATTTCCTTTCTGAACGAAGTCCAGATATTGGTGTCGCCTGCAATGTAAGATGTTCCAATCCACGTCGCTTGCCAAGTCTGTTGTTGCGCCGAAGAGGAAAAACTTATGGGAAAAATAAAAAGAAAATAAAAAAACCTCGTCAAATACTTCATACGATAATAATGATTACGAAAATCCACCTTATGGTAAAACAAGTCAAAAGAATCCGTGGCCTTGCCCGCAACAATGATGTTTCTATTTACAAATGAAATGAAGAAGAAAATTCATATGACCCCGAGCCAATTTCATACACGGCCACATCTTTTTCCATTCTTATATATTTTATTGCATGCTCTTCATTAATCGAATGATTTCCTTCTTTTATTGAAGCTTTATCGCTTGTTGGTATGTAGACTGTGGCTGTAGAGTTGGGAGGAACGTTAACCTTCCAGTTGAAACTTCCATTATTGTAATTCCAATCACTTACTATCAAACCATACAATGATTCAAATGAAGTCTTTACCCATTTCAAATCCTGCACAGGTTCCGGATGCATAATAATATTTTTGAATCCCGGCTGTTTAGTATCGTAGTTTATACCTCCAAGCGCTTGATACATCCACGCACCAAGATATCCTGCAAGAATAGTTTGGCTTTGTCCGTTCATGCCAGGATCACGGGTATCCCTATCCCATCTTTCCCAAATTGAAGTTCCGCCCTTGCTTACCATATAACCCCAACTCGGGCGGGTAGTTTGCGTAAGAATCGTGTAGGCAACATCGGTATGCCCTTCAGAAGTGAGTGTTTGCATTAACCATTTCAGCCCGGGACATCCTACTGTTAAGTGTCCGTCGTGCTTTACCATAATATCATTGATAAGATTGTCAACAATCATATCCTCGTCTTTCGGAGGAACTAAATCAAATGCTATGGGCAAGACATACGAAGTCTGCGTCTCACTTAAATAAGTATGCGTATTTGGATCAAAAAAAGTTTTGAGAAAAGCATCTTTCACTTTTTGCGCTGCGTCTTTAAAATAATTTGCATCCTCATTTTTTCCAAGAAACCTGGCCGTCTTTTCAACAGTTTTAAAATCATAATACATATAAGCTGTGGACAATAGCTCGCGGGATGTTCCACCATTATCGGAGGTTTTTTTATCCATGCTATATGCGTCCACCCAATCGGAGTACGTACCTTTTCTATAAACAAAATCGGAGTCGAGATTTTTTTCAAGATAAAGTACCCAACGTTTCATTGTTGGATAGTTTTCAGCAAGAACCCGGCTATCTCCATACATGTAGTAACATGACCAGGGAGTAGTAGTAATTACCGCCGGCCAGCATGGATCTTTTGTATCCCAAAGCCAAAGTGAGCCAGCCTCTGACAAAAGTCCATCATCGCGCTGGCTACTGCGGGTTTCCGCCAAAAAATTATTGTAGAATGCTGCTACGTTATACATGTAGCCTTCTGTTTCTGAAGTCATTTCTGAAACACTTAACCATGCCTGTCTCTCATCTCTGTCCGGATCCATTGGCACGCCGCGTTCCTGCATACGAACAGTCCGAAGCGTGTTTGCATATATTTTATTTACAAGGTCATTTGAGCAAGTGAAGCTGCCAATTTTTTCCAGGTCTGACTGAATAGCTAAAAATTCAATATCATCTTTTTTCAAAGTACCGGGCCATCCTGTTATTTCAGCATACCGGGTGCCTTGCCCTCTAAAACGGGGAGCCCATACTTCAACACCTTTTCCTTTAAGTGTATAAATATCTGTGGACAGAGCACTGCGATTCGGAGCCATGTTTATATTGCCGGTCGAGTCGATATCAAATGTTGGGCGGATTACAATCCTTGTGCCTTTAGGTCCTGTAACTTTTATCTGGCACATCCCGTATAAATTTTCTCCGAAGTCCACCACATAGCCGCCAGAATTGGATCTGTAAATAGAATCCGGTTTTAATCTTTCGACAATTCGCATTGGCTCTTGCATTTGCGCCACCAGCTTTCCTGCAGGAGCAGCAACTAATTGTACGGGCTGCCAACCGGCATCATTGAATCCTGCCTTATCCCATCCGGGCTGCTCCATGTTAGCATCATACTCTTCGCCATCAAATTCATTATTTGCACGTATAGGGCCCTTGTCAGTAATTTTCCATGTGTGATCGCTCACGACTAGTTGTGTCGTTCCATCGGAATAACGTATCAACATCTGCATCAACATTTTTGGGAAACCAAAGTCTGGCGTAGGAACGGGCAACTTAATGCGTGGCGCGAAGAATCTCCCGTTCCCCAGCATTACACCTATGGCGTTTTGCCCGGATTCGACGTATTTAGTTACATCATATGCCGCATACATGACCCTTTTGTTATAGTTCGAATGAGTTGGGTCCATAACACGATCACCCACTTTCTTTCCATTAAAGTATAGCTCAGAAAATCCCAGGCCAGAAATAAATACCGTTGCATTAGCGATAGACTTATTTATCTTAAACTCACGCCTAAGCATACGTGCAGGCAATCGACGGTGATCATCAGAAGGACTTACATAGTTTACATCAAGCCCAATCCATTTACCCTTCCAATCGTCTTTATTGAGCAAACCCATCTGCCAAAACGCTACATCACTCCAAGGTGAAACATTTCCCCGGTTATCCCATACACGAACCTGCCAATAGTATTTCTGCATTGATTCCAGGGGTTTCCCTGCATATAAGATATGGAGAGACTGCCCGGAAACAATCTTCCCGGTTTGCCATGTATATTTAGTGTTGGCTAAATCCAGCGCGGCGGATTTCCCCACACGTATTTCATAAGCCACTTGTAGAATACCTCTGTCCTGGCTGTTGAGTTGCCAGCTTAATGAAGGCTCAGTTACATCTATTCCCAGTGGGTTTTCCAAAAACTCTAACCGAAGTTCTTTCACCTTAACACCAGCTGTTACTGACAGGCAAAAGAAAATCAGCGTACATAAGACAAGCGAATTCTTTATTTGCAAACCTGATAATTTATCCGGTATAAAAAAAGGGGAAATTGCGTCAACAATTTCCCCCGTGTGTGTTATTCTAATTGTATCCTGGATTTTGCACCAGTTGAGGATTTATCTGTAATTCCCTAAAAGGTATTGGAGCGAGTAACTTTTCCTGGGTGACATTAAAAGTTGTAGGCAGCAACCATCCATAAATTGCTTTTAATCTTTGACCTTCCGCTGTTACAGCTTCTATTGCCTTTCCTGTACGAATAAGATCGGTCCAGCGATGATTTTCAAATGCCAATTCGTGACGTGTTTCATCAGCAATATTATCGGCCGTCGCCGTAGCAAGGGCGGGAAGGCCCGCACGTGTCCGTACCATGTTTAAATAAGGAAGCGCTTCAGCACTTTTATTTTCATTTACTAAACATTCTGCCAGCAACAACAAAGCACCTGAATAGCGAAAAATCGGAAAATCATCGGGGGTATTCCAGGCAACTGTATAAGGAGGATGAAAGTATTTTTTTATCATATAAAAAAATACCTGGTTAGGATCTGGTGTATAATTAACAGAGCTCTTCAATGCTGTAGCCGTAAAATCTTCCACACCACTTATTGTTCCTTCAACAACGGCAACAGATGCCGGCAGCCTCAGGTCACCTGGTTCATATGAATCTACCATTTCCTGTGTTGGAACATTCCAGCCACTAAAGATATTCATTGCACCATCATGATATCCTGTCAGAAGTTCTGAGTTGGTAGTTTTGGGAATAAATATCCATGCGAAATCGCTTTGCTGACCACTTACAAGATCTGACATGTATTGTACTTCGAAGATAGACTCCTGGTTATTTTTATTTGCCGGATCGAATACATCAGCATAATCAGGTAAAAGAGTGTAGTTCATTTTAGTAATATCGAGCAATTCACTTTCTGCTTTTGCATATTCCTTTGTAGGTTTAGTCATATAGCAATAAGCAAGTAACATTTTTGCAGCACCCCTGGTAGCCCTGCCTGACTGCGGAAAGTCGGTAGCAACCTGAAGTAGCGGCACCGCTGCATTCAAGTCTGTGATAATTTGAGCATACACTTCGTCGACAGTATTCCGTGGCTGAAATGCATCCTCAGCTGTAGTTAATTCGGTTAGTTGTAAAGGTACTCCCCCGTAATGCGTTACCAGGTCATAATAGTAATAGGACCTTAAAAACAATGCTTCCCCGGAAATTGAATCTTTCGCTCCCTGGCTTACGTTATCCGCACCTGGAAGCCGGGCTAAAATTGAATTTATTTTTGCAATGCCTGAGTAATCATTCCCCCACCGGTTACCGGGTGAATTGGGCTCGGCACTCGAGGAAGATTTTTCTATGAAAGTGGCCAGGTCTTCTGCACTTACCAATCCCCTGTTAGCAAAGTAAATAGAAAAAAAAGTGTTATCTGAACGCATTTCATCAGCGTAAAAACCAATGTGCACTATGGTACGCAGGTTAGAATAAGCTGCATTTAGCGCTTGTTGATATTGTATCGTATTCTGGAAAAAAGAGGCAGAGCTCAAAGACGTTTCCGGCACCAGGTTCAGAAAGTCCTTTTTGCAGGAATACAATGTCACGATTAAGAATATAATTGCTAGTTTATTTTTCATCTTATTAAATTATCAATGTTTAAAAATAGGAGGTTTAGAAAGTTACATTTACACCAACCGAATAGGTTTTAGCTATAGGAAAAGCTGTAAAGTCACGCCCCTGGTTTAAGCCATTCAGCCCGTACAAATTAACCTCGGGGTTCATTCCTGGATAATTTGTAAGAGTGAAAGCATTTTGTGCACTTACATACAAACGTGCATTTTTTATATACTTATTTGTAGAGATTGGAAAATTGTATCCCAGGGTAATATTTTTAGCCATGAGATAAGAACCGTCAAAAACCTGGCGGGTTGTGAAGTTCCGGAAATCTGCTGTCGTACCGGATAATGTCCTGGGATATATGCCATCTCCAGGATCTGATAACGACCTCCACCTGTTAACTACACCTTTTCTGACATTGAAAACACCATCCAGGTTTTCGGTAGATTGAAAGGCGTCATCTGCAATGTCGTTTCCTACTGTACCCGCAACTACAATTGTGAAATCAAAATTTGAATAATTAAGTGTATTAGTGATTCCGTAAGAGAAATCAGGGTTGGGATTACCTATCCAGGTTCTATCATTAATATCAATTATACCATCAGGCTTACCATTTGGACCGCTGAGATCTGCAAATCTTGCTGTACCTACCATAGCAGTTGCATCATGAGCCTGGGTATCGAATTCCTCCTGTGTCATGTAAACACCTGTATTAATGTACCCATAGAACATGCCAATAGGATGGCCAACTGCAGTTCTGTTATCATCCCAGTATTCCTGGTAGCCACCTATAGGAGCATCACTGGTTCCAAGTTTTTTCACAAGATTTCTGTCAATAGAAATATTGAAGCTGGTGTTCCAGCGTAATTTTCCAACTAAGTTTCTGCTTTCAACACTAAACTCATGACCCCAAAAATCGAATCTTCCAATGTTCGAAGTGATACTTGAAAAGCCGGATTGCACTGGAATATCTATAGCATATAAAAGTCCATCGGTTTTCTTCTTATAATAGTCGTACGTAAAAGAAATACGGCCATTAAAAAGAGCAAGATCTAAACCAAGATCGTATCCGGAAGTGGTTTCCCACGTAAGATTTGTGTTACCTATACCATTGAGTGAACTACCGGAGGCGAGTTGATTATTAAATACATAATTGTTTTGATTTACACCAGCTAAATAGGTGTAATTACCAATGTTATTATTTCCAACCTCGCCATAACTGGCCCGGATTTTTAAAAAACTGATTTTGTTAGAATTTTTCATGAAATTTTCATCCGAAACAATCCAGCCTGCGGAAACTGAAGGGAAGTTTCCATATTTGGTATTGGAGCCAAATTTTGAAGAACCATCTCGCCTAAAGGCTACTGAAAGAAGATATTTTTCATCAAAATTATAATTCACCCGTCCTATATAAGATAGCAATGAAAAATCACTTGCATCTACATCTCCAATCCTTGTTGCCGCAACGTTGAGCCACTCAATATTATCAGAAGGAAACTGTGAGCCATTTATACCGCTGTTTTCGTAATGAACCTTTTGAGCAGTATAGCCAACAAAAGCTTCAATGTTATGTTTATTTGCAATTGTCTTTTTGTATGTCAGCGTATTCTCTGCTAACCATGAAAGAAAGTTGCTGGTATTATAGCTGCCTGATGCAGATGATGCTGGTGCAGTACCACCACGAATATAGGATGGCCTGAATGTACGGTTAGTCGCATTATCCAAATTTACATTCATACTGATCTTATACTCCAGGCCCTCGATAATCTTATAGGTAGCAAAAGCATTTGTTATAAGATTTAGATCCTTTGCCGGGTTAACGGTGTGTTGTAAAACCTGGTAAAAGTTAGGTGTTGAAAACATACCAGGCGGTGCAAAACCTACAGGATATGTACCATCGGGATTTTTATAATTAAGAGCCGGGTCAGTTAAATAAGCAACCTGGATTATGTTTCGTCCCTGTCCCAAACCCGGTGTGATATTGCTGCTGCGGTAGGTAACACCCAGGTTTAATCCAAAGGTTAATTTGTCGGATGCCGTATAAATATTATTAGATCTTCCCGTGAATCTATCAGCCCATTGATTTATCATCACCCCATCATTCCTGTTATAATTAAGATTCACTACCGATTTCAGATCCTTTGTACCGGAAGACAAGGATAAATTATAATCCTGCACCATGCCGTTCCTCAATAAAACATCAAACCAATCTGTACCGGAATTCGGATCAATATTTTCAGGATTCTGGTATTGCAGTGGCACTCCACCGGTATAGCCTTCGTAAGTAGCAGCGTCTTCATAATATTCCTTTTTGAATTGCGCAAATTCCCGGGCATTCATTAAATCTGGCTTGCCCCTGTCAGACACCGTTTGTATACCAACATAGGAGCTAAATTCAATATCCTTTTTTCCCGCTCTAGCTTGTTTTGTTGTTACCAATATGACTCCGCTCGCCGCACGTGAGCCATATAGAGATGCAGCAGCAGCATCTTTCAAAACTGTAATACTTTCAATTTCACTAGGGCTTATCGTGGAGAGTCCACTTTCAGTGGGAAATCCATCCACAACGACAAGTGGATTATTTCCTGCGTTTATTGATGCAGCACCACGAATACGCATAGTCATTTCAGCACCGGGCGTACCATCATTATTGCTTATTTGTACCCCCGCAAACTTCCCTTGTAACCTTTGACCAACGGAAGCAACGGGCATGTCCTTTACTTTAGAAGCATCCAGTTGGCTTATGGAGCCGGTAAGATTACGCTTTATTTGAGTGCCGTAGCTTACTACCACCACTTCACCTAATGTTGATAGTTTTGTGGTGAGTTGGACATCAAGTCCTGCTCTGTTTTTATCAACTTTAATTTTTTGGTCTTCATACCCAATATTAGAAAAGACAACCGTTGCACCTTTGTTGACACTAAGTGAATAAGAGCCGTCTGGCTGGGTAGTTGTTCCTATAGTTTCCCCTTCTACTTTTACAGAAACGTTCTCTAATGGTACATTTTTATCGGACATAACTTTGCCACTAACCGAAATCTTTTGTTGCGCAAAAGAAATAAATGATGAGAGCAGGAAAAAGGTTATAAAGCTAAGCTTTGTTCCCTGGTGCAAAAAAGCAAATCGTTTTTTTAACATGATAATTTTTTTTGGGTTTTGATTAATCCTTCTAAAGAATTATAAAAGCAATTTAGTAAATGGATAAATTCCGTTTTTAAATCTATTTCTACCCTGCGGTTTTCACGGCTGAAAGGTTTAGAAATTTTTAAAACTGTGTATGTATTTTTTGTATGTAAATCTTTTAATCAGCAATAAATTCAATACCTTTTTTTACAATCGTATGCTCAGGCAATATTTTACAAAAGTATCGAGTATGCAAAGCCTTAAAAATGGATAAAATAATTATTTTTTGTACTTTTTGATATATTTTATAATTTGAAAATCGCATACGAATGCCATGTCTGCTTCCCCGTCAATTAATTTGAAAGCAAAACAGACTTCACTCAATTTTGAAATACCCGGAAAAACTTTGTCTTAAGCTTCTGAAATATTATCTCTTTATACTACAATTTGAAAGACAAGAGCTACCCTTCTATTTGAGTTAATGGGTGCCCCTCCTATCTGGCTCTGTAATGCAGGCCGGGACCCTCTGTTGACCGACGGCATTAAGTGATAGCGGCACCGCATAGGAGATTAAGCAAAGCTTTGTGCGTGTGTGCATAAAAGCAAATCGTTTCGTTAACATGCTGTTTTTTTAAGTTAGAAATAATATTGGAAGAATTACATAGCATTTTTATAAGTCGATAAACCATGCACAAGGTAGAGATGAATTTTTCGCCCACTGTCCTGACTTGCCCTGAGACAGCAATATTTGTTTTTAATTTGACCGAAATTTTTTTTTGTGATTAGATAGGTATTTTGATATTCAAAATAAATTATGACGAAACTGATTCACATTTTTTAAACTCTCCTATCCTATAAGAATTACAGTAAGGGAAGTGACTATAGCCCCTACGGTCACTCGTTTTTTTCGCCTGTATTGATAGGTAGAAAGGGCATTTCTTTGGGACTTTTTACAGAATAAATATTTTATTTTATTACCATAAAATATTTTTGCACGACTGTATTAATTCGGCATGTTGAGATAAAAAAGGGGCGAGAAAAAATTTAATATAAAAAGAGACTTTATTCTATATTGATGACCGAAGCGTCAACTTAAAAGGAACTTCCACATGCTCTTTTGAGTTAGATAAAATTAGCTCCGCGGCAATTTTCCCCATTTGTTCAAAGTTTGTGGATATGGTAGTGATGCCATTTAAAATTATTTTTTTTAAAGGAATCTCGTTATACGAGATGATGCCTACCTGCTCTCCAACTTTTAGGTTCAGCGATAATATTTTTTCAATCAATGAAATAAGATCTTTTTCCATTACAGTTATAAACGCCTCCCCCTCATTAATAGGCTCATAAGCTATATCACTTATAATTCCGTACGAAAAAGCATTATCCTGGCAAAAGTTTTTAAAGCCCTTTAATATTTCCGGGGGATAATAACTATTGTCAGGAAAAATAATTTTTAAGGTGTGGTATTTTGATAGCTGATCGATAGCTTCGGTAAGTGCCCTATAAATATCTTTTTCAAAATTTTCATAGGCAGCTGCAAATTCTCCGGTCACATTGGGAATAATTTTATCCAATAATAAAAGCCGGTCTTTAGGAATGGTGTTAATTATCTCATGAGCGTTTTCCCCTCCCTCTATAAAATGAGGGATAATAACGTAATTCGTATAATCATCTCTTCGATTTGTCAAAAGACGTTTAAACAACGAAAAATCGTTGTTGTAAATATAAAAGTCAATAACGGCCTTGTCTGCAAGAGCGGCAAAGAATGAATCATAAATCTTTTTTTTATGCTCGCTTAGTTTATTAAAAAGGAGAAAGATTTTTAACGGGTTTTGAAAATCTACGCTTTTTATATAATACCCGCGCCTTGGTATAGAATCGACGATACCGATATTCTTAAGGTGCTTGTATCCCCTCTCAACGGTATCCCTTGCAATATCCAGTTCTATGCTTAATTCGTTTATGGATGGCAGATTATCTCCCAGTTGAATATTCTCATTTTTTATTTCTCTCATCACAGAATTCGCAATTTGCAAATACTTGGATGTAAACGAATATTCATCAACCTTAATTAAGTCTACTACAGAAAACTTTTTCATTTTTGCATTTAATATTCCAACTGTAAGATTGTAGTCAAATTATTTTAATTCGCTGACTTTATAACGTTTGAAATTTTTATTTAACCTCACTTAAGCGTGTGGTATATAGCGAAATTACATTACCTGGTTCATTAGAATAATTTTCATTTCAAAAGTTCATTTATGAGAAGCAAGCAGGAGACCATAGTACAAATACCTTTGGCACCAGGCAGCTATTCGTATGGCTACCGACAACCCAGGCAACTAAAAAAGCACATTGGAAGGCCGACAGGACTCCGTTGCTATTTTTGGAGGGCTACAAAAAATTAATGGAGGAAGACTTAAAACGGAGGAGGCCCTCGTATATTTAAATAAATTTCACAAACAATAATTAATAATCATGATCCCAAATAGTTTAAATTCAGGGTACAAAAAAAAATTGCAAATTTCGCTGGCTTTCACCATTCTAAGTTTAGCAGTTATTAATTGCAAGGCGCAATACCGTCCATCCCTTTTTTTTAGAGAAGACTGGAAAGAAACACCTGCAGCCACGCCGGTTACGCAGGATCATATTGCAAATAAAGAACTTGTTTTGAGCCTCTATGGTGCCGGTGCCGACAGCATTAAGAAAAGCCATCACGATCAACCTTCCGATGATCCTTATTATATATGGTCAGGAACGTGCCTTGATAATTGGGCTGTAACCCTGAAAAGCAAAAGATCTTATGTTGATTTAAGTGGATACGCAAAAATTAAATGGCGTTCAAAACAATTTGGATTTCGGTGTCTGCATGTCATTCTTAAACTTGCTGACGGGACATGGCTGGTCAGCGACCAAAGTGACAACCAGTCAAAAAACTGGCGTATTCATGAATTTAACTTGTCGGATATAAAATGGTATACCTTGAATATCAATTTAATCATTGAAGGAAAAGAAGTGAGCAATCCTGATCTTTCAAAAGTGGACGAAATCGGGTTTACCGATTTGATGAGAGGCGGGCAAAGTATAGCCTGCTCAAGATTGGATTGGATTGAGGTATATGGAAAGGCTGTTGGGCGATAATATCAGTTCATTTTGCCAATACATTTGTTCCGGGCTGCCACCTGGAGTGGTAAGCCAAAATCAATTACCTGGGAAATCCATGAACATCCAAAACTATTTATGCTCCGTCTCAACCGAGTCTCCTGCGGAGACCCGGCTCTGCCTGGTGCAGACTTTGTCATTTAGCCGTGTAAGTTAGCTATGCCAATATGCGAATAACAGGCCCTCCTAAAAAACGAATTTTTGCAGTTTTTTTCACTTGAATAGGTATTGCACCAGGCTAATTCATGATCATTCCATGCGGATCGATCACAAATTTTTTCGCGGCTCCTTTATCAAAATCCTGGTATCCCCTGGGAGCCTCCGCAAGGCTGATAACAGTCACATTAACAGCTTTGGCAATCTGAATTTTATTATACAGGATAGCAGACATCAATTGACGGTGATATTTAAGCACAGGACACTGACCGGTATAAAAGGAATGTGATTTTGCCCAACCCAGTCCAATACGAATGCTAAGGCTCCCTTCTTTCGCAGCTGCAGTAGCGGCACCGGGATCTCCTGTAACATACAACCCGGGAATTCCGATAGCTCCACCGGCCCTGGTTACTGCCATTGCAGTATTCAATACAGTTGCTGGTTGTTCTACCGAAGCATTATTACCATGGCCTCTTGCTTCGAACCCTACACAATCCACAAAGCTATCCACTTCAGGCTCTCCAAGAATTGCAGCAATCGCCTGTTCGAGGGGAACATCCTTGCGAAGATCGATCACCTCGCAACCAAAGCTCTTTGCCTGTTCGAGCCGTTCTGTAATCATATCTCCAACAATAACCACCGCTGCCCCCAGCAAATGACAGGATGCTGCACATGCAAGCCCCACCGGACCTGCGCCAGCCACATAAACTGTTGAACCTGGACCTACACCCGCCGAAACTGCTCCATGATAACCTGTTGGAAAAATATCAGAAAGCAGCGTGAGATCTTTGATCTTGGCCATAGCCTGGTCTTTGTCCGGAAATCTCAAGAGGTTAAAATCTGCGTAAGGCACCATTACATATTCAGCCTGGCCCCCTACCCAGCCTCCCATATCAACATAGCCATATGCCGCTCCCGGCCGCGATGGATTTACATTCAAACAAATACCTGTTTGCCCGGCTTTACAATTTCTACACCTGCCACAAGCAATATTAAACGGAACAGATACCAGGTCGCCCATTTTGATAAATTCCACATCGCGTCCTGCTTCTATTACAATGCCTGTAATTTCGTGGCCAAGTATCAGGCCCGAGGAAGCTGTTGTACGTCCGCGAACCATGTGTTGGTCGCTGCCGCAAATATTGGTAGCAACAATTTTAAGTATAACACCGTGCTCGCATTTCCTGTCGCCGATCGCGAGTTTGGGATATTCGATGGATTGAACTTCAACCTCCCCTGGTTTGATATAAGCAACGCCGTGATTTTTACACATAACTTATGAATTGATAGTGAATAATCTATTTTAAAATTTATTAAAGTAACATAATTATTTTATTATTTTGATTTTTATATTTTGATTTTTATAATGAGATTTAAATGTTGTGAGAGCTTTAGTTGTTTTTTATGATAGCGATTATTTGAAGATAGGTTATCGGTAAAATGCTTTATACTCAAGATACTAACGGGAATAATTACAGGCACTTTTTGAGACTACTGAGATCGTATTTATTGTTTTGATTTTGATCCGGATAACGGCTCCTTGCGGCTAAGCCTGTGTGAGTGCAACCTGGAAATCCATCCCCATAGTTTACACGATCTCGTTATGTAAAAAGAAGCAGCAATCACCGTTCTGTATAATGAAAATCCGTGAATGTTTTTACCGAAATTATATGGGAGGAGCAGGTCCAGCCGCGAAAGATGGGGGAATTACCCAGGTATAAAATGGAAACCAAAGCCCTGATGGTTTGGTTAAAATCCTTCTCGGCAATGAATTATCCTGGTATCTCCTACCTCAATGAATATTTCCTTTCAATAAAAACTCAACCACATTTGCCAGGTCATTTTCTGATAGTCCATTTGCCGTCGGGTCGGGCATTAAACTCTTATTTTGTTTTTGTTTAACGCTAACCTGGGCGATAGGTATCACATGTTTTTGCCCGGCAATATCTTTCAACACTATATTATTTTTGTTTTCAGAAATAAGAAAGCCGTAAACAGATTCACCGTCTTTTTTATTCACCAGCCAAGGCTCATAACCAAACACAATAGCAGCACTTGGATTTATGACAGCATCCAGCAACGCAGTGCGGTCAAATTTTTTACCGATCGTAGTAAGCTCGGGGCCTATCGTATTTCCTTCGCTTCCCGCTTTATGGCAGCTTGCGCATCGCTGGGTAAATACCAGCCTGCCGGCAGCGCCATCTCCTTTTAATTTTATTATTTCTTCTACGGAAAAAATCTTGCCATTGCCCGCCCGTTTGAAATATTTACCAGCCTGGGTGCGCACCGATTGATCAGGGTTATTAAAAATGGATGTCTCAACAAATGGTAAAATGGCCTTTGGTATTTTGTTCTCCGCCGCCAGCCCAATAAGCATTTGTCCACCGATAGAATCATTAGCCATCTCTTCGGTTTGCCGTCTGCGTTCGTCCGCGGATTGCCGTTCGTCAAGAATGATCTGCCGCTTTACTTTCATAGTTGCAAGCCTTCTTTCGTAGGCGCCATTGAACGCGATTTTCGACCAGTCGAGTAAATTGTACCAATCATTACTTTGCCTGAATGACAACCAATAAGCAGCTTGTTCTTTTACACCGGGTAAATTTGATTTTGCAATGGCAAGCATTGCGTTGGCCGCAGGCTTTTCATTGATAAATGCAAGCGCAGTTACCATCCTGCTCCTTTCTCCCGCTGGTAACGAGGAATCGGATATTATCGACAAAATATCGTTTACAGCAGTTGCAGGATGAAGCCTCCATGCAAAATCAGCCATTGGTTTTTTCCACTTCCTCGGGGGCACCGTATTTTTTTCGGACAGCAACATTTTTAACTCGTCATACCAACGGTCAGCATCTGAATCCATAGCACTTCCCAATGCTTCAAGATACCACCTGTCTTCACCATCATACTGGCGGGCAAGCGAAAGCAATATTTCTTTTTTATCCGCAAACGGGATATCCCGTAAAGCAATGGCAACTTCTCTTCGCACAAATGGAGATTTATCCGTTGAAAGTTTTTTTGCATTAAAAAGTATACTTGTGCCGAGCTGCCGTAATGCCCTGAACGCAGCAACTCTTAACTTTTCATCAGGGTTGTCCAATATATTTTCCGTCT